>SVUB01000092.1 GCA_015063495.1 Oscillospiraceae bacterium | reverse complement strand
ATTCAGTTATTAAAGCAAAGGCTCAGCGAAACGGAAACAGCACTGAACAATCTACTCAAGGCAATTGAAGAAGGCATTATTACTTCAACAACGAAACAGAGAATGCTCGAATTGGAGCAGACAAGAGATGAGACAAATTTGAAACTCATCAAAGCAGAGATGAAGAAGCCCACCATCACAAAAGAGGGCTTGATACTATGGTTGAAGCAAATTCAAGCCATGAACTTGGAAACGAAGGAACACAAGCAAAGACTGATTGACATTTTTGTAAACGCTGTATATCTTTACGATGGCAAATTGGTCATAGCGTTTAATTATAAGGAAGCAACTAAAACCGTAAGCCTAAAAGAGGTAAACGGTTCGATTATAGAATGCTCAGGTGCACCAAAAAGGTCATCTCGATTTTCGAGATGACCTTTTTATTTTCTCCAAAATAACTATTGACGAAAATAATACTTCGTGATATGATGTATTACGGGAGGCGTAGTATAATATGGATGTACAGCTAAAACGAGGACTTCTTGACGTATGCGTCCTTGCGGCAATAAAGGACGAGGATTCATACGGATATAAGATAATTAAGGATATAAAGCCCTGTATAGAGATGACAGAATCAACTCTGTATACTATTCTGAAGCGCCTTGAGGCAGCGCATATGCTAACGGTGAGGAGCGCAGAGCACGGAGGAAGGCTTCGTAAATATTATCATATTACAGACGCTGGCCTGCGACGCATAGAAGATTTCAAAAAGGAATGGAAAGAGATAATGTCGATATACAAATTTGTAATAGGGGAGGGTGAGACTAATGAATAAGCAGGAATTTCTTTCAGAGCTAAAAGAACGTCTGTCCGGGCTTCCGCAGGAAGACGTGGCAGAGCGTATAGGATTTTACAGTGAGATGATAGATGACCGCATAGAAGAGGGGCTTAGCGAAGAGGAGGCTGTAGCTGAGGTCGGCAGTACCGATGACGTGGTGTCACAGATAGTCAGTGAATTACCACTCGCCTCACTTATAAAAGAGAAGGTCAGACCGAGGCGCACGTTGCGTGCGTGGGAGATCGTATGCCTTATATTAGGTTCTCCTATATGGCTCTCTCTTTTAATAACTGCTTTTGCGGCGATGCTCTCACTCTATGTTGCAGTATGGTCGGTGCTGATCTCTTTGTGGGCGGTCGGTGGGGCTTTTGTCGGTTGCTTTATCGGCGGTGTTTTGGCATCGGTGGTATTCACTGCACTTCTTGAGAATGCAGCGGCGGGTGTTGCTATGCTCGGTGCAGGTATTTTATGTGCAGGATTGTCAATATTTACGTTTCTATTGTGCAATATCTGTCTGAAGGGTATACTGATACTTACAAAAAAGACTTTTCTTGGAATTAAGATAGCATTTGTTGGAAAGGAGAGAGCAAAATGAAAAGATCAACTCTTGTTTGGATAATTATTGCTTCGGCTCTGTTTCTTATAGGTGCAATTGTTTTTATGCAGGCACTTTTTATGATCGATTTTGATTTCTCGAAGCTCAGCACAGTCCATTATGAAACAAGGACTTACGAAGTAAATGAAAGCTTCAGGAATATTTCGATAAGCACTATAACTGCCGACGTTGAATTCGTTCATTCCGAGGATGGCAATTGCAAGGTCGTCTGCCTTGAAGAAGAAAAGGTGGTTCATTCGGTAGAGGTAAAGGATGATACGCTTCTCATAGCTGTAAACGATAAAAGAGAATGGTATGACAACATATCAATATTTTCTTTCCGTTCTCCAAAAATAACGGTATATTTGCCCGATTCGGAATACGGTTCTCTTCTGATTGACGGAAGAACGGGAGATGTTCTCATTCCGAGTGGATTCAGCTTTAAGGAGGTCGATATTTCGGCAACAACGGGCGATGTGCGCTGCTTTTCGGGGGCATCCGGCGCTCTCGGAATAGAGGTTACTACCGGTGATATAAAGCTTGAAGATATTTCGGCGGCAGCTGTCAGCCTTTCAGTCTCAACCGGTGATATAAGGGCAACAAATATAAAATGTGAAGGAGATGTTTCGATCAGCGTCAGAACGGGAGATGCGAAGATCTCAGATGTTACTTGCAAGAACTTAAATTCCGACGGTAGTACGGGCGATATAATTCTTAACGGTGTTATTTCATCCGAAAAAATCAATGTGACGAGAAGCACGGGTGACGTAAGGTTTAAGGACAGCGATGCTTCGGAGATATTCATCAAGGTAAGCACGGGCGACGTCGAGGGAACGCTACTTTCGGAGAAGATATTTATTGCAAGCACCTCTACCGGCTCTGTAAAAGTGCCACAGAGCGTAAGTGGCGGCAGGTGTGAGATAAAGACCTCAACGGGTGATATAAGGATAAGCATACCTTAAAGAAAAGGCGCCGCAAAAGCGGCGCCTTTTCTACCGACATAAAATTTCAAAAAACACTTGACATAGAGTTTTTTCGGTGATATACTATAAGCATCTTAAACCGTTGAGTCGGAGATAAAGCCATCTAAGACTACACAGAGAGCCCGCGGCGCTGAGAGTCGGGTTAGAAACTGTTTGGCAAATGGACCGAGGAGGGTGCAGTCAAAGGGGGAGCAGGGCGCTTTTCCGAGTATTCTGCAACGTGTGCGCATACGTCAGTTGCGGGGGATATGCAGTATCCTTAAAAGTGCATCGCTCGGGCGATGAATCAAGGTGGCACCGCGGATAAAGTTTATTCGTCCTTGGCAGAAAGCAGATTTCTGTCGGGGATTTTTTATTTGCTCATTCATTTTGCGGAGGAAACGTTTATGAAGCTACTTACGAGACGATGGCGGGTTCTATCTTATATCTCAAATTGAAAACACCTATTTATTGATATACGGAGGAATGAAGATATGAAATTAAACGGAATCGATTTTGATACTTATTTTAATAATTATCCCGATAAGAACGGATACTTCGGTAAATACGGCGGAGTATACGTTGACGATAA
>SVUB01000016.1 GCA_015063495.1 Oscillospiraceae bacterium | reverse complement strand
AGCGCCCTGAATACCCTGGTTAACAGGCTCGATGAATTCCTTCGGGATCGCACCGCCGGTAACAGCGTTGACGAACTCGTATCCTGCTCCGGGCTCGTTGGGCTCGAGGGTGATCTTGACGTGACCGTACTGACCTGAACCACCGGACTGTCTCTTGTACTTGCATTCGTGGTCGATCTTCTTGCGAACTGTCTCCTTGTATGCAACCTGAGGTCTACCGATGTTAGCCTCTACCTTGAATTCACGAAGCAGACGGTCAACGATGATCTCAAGGTGAAGCTCACCCATTCCGGCGATGATAGTCTGGCCTGTTTCTTCATCAGTATAGGTTCTGAAGGTCGGGTCTTCCTCTGCGAGCTTCGCAAGAGCAATACCCATCTTCTCCTGACCTGCGCGGGTCTTGGGCTCGATAGCTACGCTGATAACGGGCTCGGGGAATTCCATAGACTCAAGGATAACGGGATGGTCTTCATCACAGAAAGTATCACCGGTTGTGGTGTACTTTGTGGAAACGACAGCCGCAATATCACCTGCATAGCAGGTCTCAAGGTCGGATCTCTCGTTTGCATGCATCTGAAGAATACGTCCGAAACGCTCCTTCTTATCCTTAGAGGAGTTATAAACGTTTGTACCTGTTGATACGCTACCGGAATATACACGGAAGAAGCAGAGCTTACCAACGAAGGGGTCGGTCATAATCTTGAATGCAAGAGCTGCAAAAGGCTCTGTATCAGAAGAATGTCTTGCTTCCTCTTCCTCGGTATCAGGGTTTACACCCTTGATAGCCTCGATATCGGTAGGAGCGGGCATATAATCGATTACTGCGTCAAGGAGCATCTGAACGCCCTTATTCTTATAAGACGTACCGCATATAACGGGAACGATCTTATTATCAATAGTAGCCTTACGGAGAGCCTTCTTAAGCTCTGCTACCGAGATCTCCTGACCATCGCAGTACTTCTCGAAGAGCTCCTCGTCGGTCTCACAAATAGACTCTACCATTGCATCGTGATATTCCTGTGCCTTATCTGCAAGGTCTGCAGGAATGGGCTCAGTGCGAATATCCTTACCAAGGTCATCGTAATAGACCTCGGCTTCCATCTTCATAAGGTCGATGATGCCCTTGAAATCTGCCTCAGCGCCTATAGGAAGCTGGATCGGAACTGCGTTTGCGTGGAGTCTTTCCTTAAGCATACCAACTGCACGGAAGAAGTCCGCACCGTTGATATCCATCTTATTTACATATACCATTCTGGGGACTCTGTACTTATCAGCCTGTCTCCAAACGGTCTCGGACTGAGGCTCAACGCCGCCCTTTGCACATAATACGGTTACCGCACCGTCAAGAACACGGAGCGATCTCTCAACCTCAACGGTAAAGTCAACGTGACCGGGGGTATCAATGATGTTGATACGGTGGGTGTTTGCCTTTGCCTTTGCGGGATCGTTATGGAGAGATGTGTGTGCCCAATAGCAGGTTGTAGCTGCAGAGGTGATAGTGATACCTCTCTCCTGCTCCTGAGCCATCCAGTCCATGGTTGCGGAACCTTCGTGTGTTTCACCAATCTTGTGAGTTTTACCTGTGTAGAACAGGATACGCTCAGTGGTGGTTGTTTTACCGGCGTCAATATGTGCCATGATACCGATATTTCGAGTGTGTTCAAGTGAATACTCTCTTCCCATTATTCTGTTCTCCTTTCAAGATTTGGTGAATTAATATCTGTAGTGAGCGAAAGCCTTATTAGCTTCTGCCATTCTGTGTGTCTCTTCCTTCTTCTTGAATGCACCGCCTGCGCTGTTTGTAGCATCGATGATCTCTGCTGCAAGACGCTCAGCCATTGTGCGCTCTCCACGGCTTCTGGAGTAAGCCACAAGCCAACGGAGTCCAAGAGTCTGGCGACGCTCAGCTCTAACCTCCATAGGTACCTGATATGTGGAACCACCTACGCGGCGAGCCTTAACTTCAAGCACGGGCATAATATTCTCAAGAGCAGCCTGGAATACTTCAAGGGGGCTCTTACCCTGCTTTGCTTCGATGATTGCGAATGCGTCGTAAACGATAGTCTGAGCAACACCCTTCTTACCGTCAAGCATGATGTTGTTTACGAGCTTTGTTACGAGCTTGGAGCCGTACATAGGATCCGGCAATACATCTCTTTTGGAAATTTTACCTCTTCTCGGCACTTTTCTTCCCTCCTTCATCAAATATTATGAACTCATAGGTACTCGAAAGCAGTCTTTCGTTAGCGCACGTCGAAGATGTTGTATATAAACATTTCTTACAGTAACATCCGGACGATAGCTAAAAATACTGTTTGATTCAATACCTTCCTAAGAAATCTTATTACTTCTTCTTAGGCTTCTTTGCGCCGTAAAGTGAACGGCTCTGGTTACGGTTTGCAACGCCCTGTGCGTCGAGCGTACCACGAATGATGTGATAACGAACACCAGGGAGGTCACGAACTCTTCCGCCTCGGATAAGCACAACGGAGTGTTCCTGAATGTTGTGTCCGATGCCGGGGATATAAGTTGTAGCCTCAAGACCGTTGGTAAGTCTTACTCTGGCGATCTTACGAAGAGCAGAGTTAGGCTTCTTCGGGCTTGTTGTGGATACCTTGGTGCATACGCCTCTCTTCTGAGGAGAAGACTGGTCGGTTGTTACGCCCTTAAGAGAGTTGAAGCCCTTCTGGAGCACGGGGCTCTTGGACTTGTAAACTCTATCGGAACGACCCTGTCTTACAAGCTGGTTGAATGTTGGCATTTTCTTCCTCCTTCTTCTGTAATAAATGTTTATATACAGTCGCCGACGAGCGGCGTTACTGTCACAAAAACGTCCAATAGGCATAATTATCCCATAGACGCCTAACATTATATCATTTTATGGACAACTTTGTCAAGCAAGTTTGTCAGCGCTCAAAATTTTCTCCGTTTTGCACAATTAGAGCACTTCAAAATTTGCTTTTTTGACGATTTTTACATCACATTTATGCGTTTTTAACAAAAATCACCTTTTATAAGCCTATTCCAAAGAGTTTTGCGGCGTTTTCAGCAGTGATTTTTGCCATATTCTCCGCATCTGCGCCGTGTACCCCAGCAAGTGCCTCAAGAGTATAGTGCATAAGTCCCGAATGGTTAAGCTCTCCCCTGTGAGGATGCGGAGCAAGGTATGGGCAGTCGGTCTCGATAAGAACACGATCTGTCTGGACGATCTCCGCCACCTCTTTTACCTTTGCTGCATTCTTAAAGGTCAGCACGCCCGAAAAAGAGATATACCATCCCATTTTTACAAGCTCCTTTGCCATTTCCGCACTTCCGCTGTATGAATGGAATACACCTCTCACGCCCGGATAACTTCGCACCGTATCAAAAACATCGCCGTGAGCGTCACGGTCGTGGATGATAACGGGCATATCAAGCTCGGTTGCGAGCACCAGCTGACGCTCAAAAAAAGCTTGCTGCTTTGGCTTGTCTGTATCGTCATAGTGATAATCAAGGCCGATCTCGCCGATGGCTATTATCTTTTTTTCTTCTCTTTTTGAAAGGATATCCTTTAATCTCGATATCTCCGAATCTATATCCGAATACTCCTGACAGTCGGTCGGGTGTATTCCGACCGCCGCATACATATTCTTGTATCTTAATGCCTGAGCGACACACCGCTCCGCATTCTCGTTATTTGTACCCACGTTTATTATCCATCCAACGTCGCCCGAAAAAACGGCGGAAAGGATATCTTCCGCTCCGCCGTTATGTTCGTTTGCGAATCGCTCGTCGTAGTAGTGGGCGTGCGAATCAAAAAGCTTCATTTTATCTTACTCTTTCTCCGAGCGGTGTATCATCCGAAAGGAATACCACTCTTATCTCCTCCTCGCCCGATGCGAGTATCATTCCGTTAGACTCGATACCGCAAAGAGTTGCAGGCTTAAGGTTTGCTACCACGATTATCTTCTTGCCGATCATCTGCTCGGGCTCGTAGAACTTTGCAATTCCCGAAACGACCGTTCTCTGCTCGTATCCGAGGTCTATGGTGAGCTTAAGGAGCTTCTTTGCCTTCGGAACCTTTTCACACGCAACGACCTTTGCCGTGCGAAGCTCGACGTTCATAAAGTCTTCAATGCCTATCTGTGCGATACCCTCGGGCTTTTCAATCTTCTTTTCAGCCGCTTCTGCAGCCTTCATTGCAGCCTCTCTCTCGGCATTAAGCTCTGCGAGCATCTTTTCCTCGTCAATTCTTGCAAAGAGGACCTTCGATTCACCGGTAACAGTGCCGGGCTTCATTCCGCAGAACCTATCTGCAGAACCGATTGTATCATAGGTACGTGCATCGGTTCCGAGTCTTGTGAGTATATCCTCTGCACTCTCGGGGATGAAAGGCAGAAGCATAACTGCACCCCAGCGGATAGTCTCAAGAAGGTTATAGAGAACCGTATCAAGGCGAGCCTTTGCCGCCTCATCCTTTGCAAGAGTCCAGGGAGTAGTCTCGTCTATATACTTGTTAGCACGGCGCAGCATACCGAAGATGTATTCAAGTGCATCAGCTATCTTGTATTCATCCATATTAGCGGTGAATTTCTCAAACGCATCGACACAAGCCTTCTTCAGCTCCTCGTCAAGTGCCTCGGGAGCTGTCGGCTCGGGAATTACCGAATCGTTATACTTCTTCAGCATGTCGAGAGTACGCTTAAAGAGGTTGCCGAGGTTATTTACAAGGTCAGCATTATATCGTGTGATAACGCTCTCATAGGTTATAGAACCATCGTTTGCAAAGGGCATCTCGGAAAGTGCATAATAACGAACTCCATCAACACCAAAACGCTTTGCAAGATCGTCTGCGTATATAACGTTACCCTTTGACTTTGACATCTTGTCCTGGCCGAAGTTGAACCAAGGATGACCGAAGACCTTTTTCGGAAGCTCAACGTCAAGAGCCATAAGCATAATAGGCCAATAGATAGTATGGAAACGAAGGATATCCTTACCTATCATATGGACCTCTGCAGGCCAATACTTTTTGAAGAGTTCAGGCTGCTCGGGGAGCTCGGGGTCGTAGCCAAGAGCGGTGATATAGTTTGAAAGTGCGTCTATCCAAACGTAGATAACGTGCTTTGGGTCAAAGCTGACGGGCACACCCCACTTAAATGCAGTTCTTGAAACGCAAAGATCCTGAAGACCGCCCTCTACCTTAAGGAAGTTATTTATCATTTCCTTTTTGCGTGACTCGGGCTGAATGAAATCGGGGTTATCCTCGATATACTTAACGAGTCTATCAGCATACTTGCTCATCTTGAAGAAGTATGACTCTTCTCTTGTCTTCTGCACTTCTCTTCCGCAGTCGGGGCACTTGCCGTCAACTATCTGAGTATCCGTAAAGAATGATTCGCAGGGGGTGCAGTACCAGCCCTCGTAATATCCCTTATAAATATCGCCCTTATCGTAGAGCTTCTTGAATATCTTTTCAACGCTCTTTTCGTGATAATCGTCGGTAGTACGGATGAACTTATCATAGCTTGTGTTCATCATATCCCATATTCCCTTTATCTCACCTGCGACACCGTCAACGTAAGCCTTTGGCGATATGCCTGCCTCTGCGGCAAGATTTTCTATCTTCTGGCCGTGCTCGTCAGTTCCCGTAAGGAAGAAGACGTCGTAACCGCGCTGACGCTTATATCGAGCAACGGCATCCGTCATTATCACCTCGTATGTATTGCCGAAATGCGGCTTTCTCGAAGCGTAAGCTATCGCAGTAGTGATATAAAACTTTTCCATGTTGTATATACCTTACTTTCTATATTTTTTCTGAAGTTAAACGTCCCGTAAAATACGAAGCGCATATATGCGAAGATATCATATAAAGGGGCAAAAGATAAACAAAAAACGAAATTCCAAGAGATAAGACCGAAAACATCAAGGCAGGAAAAAAGCTGACGTTAAACGCAGATATCTCAAGTGCCTGGCCGCCAACAGTCTTCTTTGAAATTGCAAGAGAGGTAGAAACCTTGCCGCTCTCAAAAAAGGCAGTGGGAAGCATCAGCATCCTTGAAAACGCCCCCGAAAAGAACGGTATTACGAGCGCTGTCAGTATAAGAGACAGAGGTGAAAAAAATTCCGAATATATACCCTCAAAGGCATAAGCAATTCCCTTTCCCATCGCAAACGAAAACGCAAAAAGGAAGAAGAAGTCGGCAAGCCATACAAGCGAAATAATATACGACGACCGCAAATTCCCTCTCTCAAAGGACCACAAAACGTCCGAAACATCGGTCCTCTCACCAACAGACATAAGATACGCCATGCGTGAAAGTCCTATAAACAGAGGTGCGCCGACGATAAAGATGAGGAACGACTCCGCCGCTATTAGAGGAGTGCTAACAGATGCATCAAGGAAAGTGCAGACCGTTTCAAAAGTAAATTTCACCGCCTCGGTAATCGCAAGAGCTATAAGAGACGCACCGATAAAACGCAGCAGATTGCCTTTTTCGCTCATTACACGCCTTGCGCTCCATTTGAAGAACAAACGCCGTTCTTTCATATCGCCGAGCCTTGACATTCTACCACCTCCGACGTTTTATTTTATTATTATAGCAGAAAAATCTATTTAATACAATAGTTTCCGCAATTTTTATACCAAAAGAATGTTTAAGAACTTAAAAAAAGGCAAAAAGATAAATCCGAGGTGATTTTTTGAAAAGGATAAATATTCTTTCGGTGAGATTCGCTTTAGAGGAGACGGTTCTGGTATTCGTTACGGGGGCGGTTCTCTATTTTGCGATAGAAACGGTATGGCGGGGATACTCACATATCTCTATGGCGCTGCTCGGCGGTCTCTGTTTTCTTTCGCTATATCTGCTGGGAAGATTCTTTCCGAATATGCCGATGCTACTTTATTGCATCCTCGGCGGTGTGGTTATCAGTCTGCTTGAGCTTGGCGCAGGTGAGATCATCAACCTTAGACTTGGACTTGACGTATGGGACTATTCCTCCCTTCCGCTCAATTTCAGAGGACAGATATGCGTTCTCTTCAGCTTCTTCTGGTGTCTGCTCTGCATGCCTGCAAACGTCCTTGCAAGATTTATGCGAACAAGAATATTTGGATGTTCCGAATAAAAAACAGGCTTTTGACGTCTTGTCAAAAGCCTGTTGACTTAAAGAACGCTTGTGGCGTCCGCAATATACTCTTCTACCTTGTCCTCGGGGATACAGAGCACTATCGACATTTCCTTGTAAAGAAAACGCCTTGCGTTCTCTGCGTAGGCACGCTCAGCATCAGAGACCTTCTTGCCGTTCTCTCTGCCGTTAATGGTTCTGGCCTCTACCGTTTTTATAACTCGCACCCACTCAAGCGGATTTCCCGACTTTATCGCAACGTTATATTCTTCCTTGAGAAACTTAAGATTTATTTCTTCAAACAAGATTACCCCATTTATCTTTGACATAAGCAGAGCTATATCAGATTCGGACATAAGAGGTCGGATAAGCGACTCCGCTCTGTCAAGTGGAATATACGCCGTGCTGCCTCCACCGTGGGCAGAATGAAGAACGTAGTACTTAACGCCATCCGGAGCATCAGAAAAAGGCGAGGAGACTATATCGTCTATACGGCAGACTCCCTCGGAGCCGTAAAAAACGTAATTACCTATCTCGAACATCATTTAACCTCCGTCCTTCTGACAATGTCGGGCCACAACCCCTTATCCTATATATATATTTTACCATATTTTTTATAAAATTTACATAGGCATTTTTAACAAAAAAACGCTCAAATTCAACTTTTTTTGAGGTATTTCCTCACCCACTTGAAAAATCGGGAAAAATGTGGTATGATATAGAAAAAATCAAGGAAAACTAAAAATGGACAAGAAGGTACTTATAACAGGCGGCTCAAGAGGCATCGGTGCAGCGTGCGTAAGAAAATTTACCGAGTGTGGAGACAAGGTTGTTTTCATATACAGAAGCCGTGAAGAAGACGCAAAGAAAATATCTGAAGAGACCGGAGCATTTGCAATAAGAGCTGACCTTTCGTCCCCAAAGGAATGTATAGAAGCGGTAAAAAAGGTCGCAGAGCTTATGGGCGGTATAGACGTGCTTGTAAACAACGCAGGCATAGCGCAGTTCAGCCTTTTCACAGATATTACTGAGGAGGACTGGAACAGAATGCTTGCCGTTAATCTCTCCGCACCGTTTTATCTGTCAAGAGAAGCTGCAAAGCTTATGATATCGGAGAAAAGCGGCAGAATAATAAATATAAGCTCCATGTGGGGAATCACGGGTGCATCCTGCGAAGTGCATTATTCCGCCGCAAAGGCAGGACTTATCGGAATGACAAAGGCACTCTCAAAGGAACTGGGCCCGTCGGGCATTACAGTCAACTGTATAGCCCCCGGTGTTATCGAAACCGAAATGAACGCTCACCTTAAAGACGAAGATATAGACGCCCTTAAGGAAGCCACTCCTCTCTGCCGTCTCGGAACCCCCGATGACGTTGCTTCCCTTGCACTATACCTTGCTTCGGATGTGGCAAGCTTTATAACGGGACAGATAATTGCCGCCGACGGCGGTTTTGCAGTTTAATAAAAACAAGTTCACAAATTATGCTTGAATAATTAACTATTCGGGTATACAATTATCTATAACAATGTAAAATCGAAAGGATATTTAATATGGGATGTACTCATGATTGCTCAAGCTGCTCGAGCGGATGCTCCTCGCAGAAGCCCGACAGCCTCATTGAAGCGCTTAACGAACTCAGCAACGTAAAGCACGTTATCGGTGTCGTCAGCGGTAAGGGCGGCGTAGGCAAATCGCTCGTAACCTCTATGATGGCAGTTAATATGCAGAGAAAGGGTTATAAATGCGCTATTCTCGACGCAGATATCACAGGACCCTCTATTCCGAAGGCGTTCGGTATAAGAGGCTCGGTCGAAGGAGATGAGCACGGACTTATCCCAGCTCATTCAACGACGGGAATAGACGTTATATCCGTAAACCTTCTTATGGACGAGGAAACAAAGCCCGTAGTTTGGCGAGGCCCCGTTATCGCAGGAATGGTTAAGCAGTTCTGGACCGACGTTATCTGGAACGATATCGACTATATGTTCGTCGACTGCCCTCCCGGAACAGGTGACGTTCCGCTCACTGTATTCCAATCTATTCCGCTTGATGGAATAATAATCGTAAGCAGTCCTCAGGAGCTTGTATCGATGATAGTTGAAAAAGCGGCTAACATGGCAAGCATGATGAACATTCCCGTTCTCGGTCTTGTCGAGAACATGAGCTATGCAAAATGCCCTGACTGCGGCAAGGAGATAAAGATATTCGGAGACAGCCATATCGAAAAGGTTGCCGAAAAGTTCGGTTATGACCTTCTCGGCAAGCTTCCTCTTGATCCTAAGCTCGCCGCTCTGTGCGATAAGGGACTTATTGAGCTTATGGAAAACGATTATCTCGACCGTGCGGCAGACATCGTTGAAGAAAAGATTAAATAATAAAAATAACGCGCTGAATCAGCGCGTTATTTTTATTACCTCTGTAAGATCTTTTACAACAGGGACTCTGCATCCCTCGAGCACCTCTCTTGACTGATGCCCTCTCGCAACGAGAATGCAATCTGCACCGATAGCGCTCGCAACCTCTGCATCGTGTACGGTGTCTCCTATAACAAGGGCGACCGCCTCGGGATTTGAGCTTTTCCACTCCTCCGCCACGCCCACCTTGCTTGCCGCATGGATATTATCAAGTCCGAGAACGTCGTCAAAAACGCCGTCAAGCCCTATATCCGAAATCTGCGATAGAAGCATATCTCTCTCGGTAGCGGAAAGAATGAGCTGTTTTGCGCCCCTATTCCGAAAAGCATCGACAGCATATAGCACGTCGTCAAATATCTTTGCGTCCTTTACGTTTCTAAGATATTCCGCCACCCACAGAGGGGCTATCACCTCGTATTTTTCATTTTCAAGGTCAAATCCAAGTCTTCTGTAATATTCAATTATAGGAAAACCAAACACAGAGTGGTATTCCTCCACACCCGAAAGACAGCGCAGGCCACGCTCTGCAAGAAGAGTGTTTACGCTTTTTATACCCGTCTCCACGTCGTCAAGTATAGTGCCGTTAAAATCCCATAAAACATGTGTGTATTTCATAAATAATCCGTTGGGGCTGCCATAAGACAGCCCCATTTTCTGTTTTATTTGTTATAAAGTGCAAGAGGAGTATTTTCCGCAGCAGCAAGGAACTCTGCTATAACGCTTGCGTATTCCTCGGCAGCACCGTTCACGATCTCGGCATATGCCTCGTACGTAGGAGCGGCATTAAGTCTCTTAAGAAGAGCGGCAGATGCATTTCTCAGAGCTACGGAACTTTCAAAATCAACCTTAAGTGTCTCGGTATCCTCGGGGATCTCAAAACCGTCGAATGCGTTTACTGCATAAGCATCCATAACGATATTCTGCTTCTTTGAGAGCTCCCATATATCAAGGGGCATATTTTCTTCGGGATAAGCCATATAAACGTTACCTGTCTTGTATATATCCATCATATAATCACGGTTAAGACGGGTAATTTCCTTCTTGTTGGTTTCATTAAGCTCGTAGTTGATGTTTTCTATACCGTACTGGAGAAGGTTACGTATCTCCTTATTGGTGTTGAGATAAGTAATAACCTCCATAGCACGTTCAAATTCGGATGTAAACTTGGAAACTGCAAACATAGAGCTGCATATCTCGGCGTTTGTCGGAGCTTCACCGTCGATAGCAAATATCTCATAATCCTCGGAATACTCAGCCATATCGAAGGCATCGCCTGTCTTTACAGCGGCAGCGAAGTTCTGTGCGTTCTGGTTTCCAAAGTAGCCTGCATACTTCATCTCAGCAAGTGCGAGAAGGTCTTTTTTATAATTCTCGTTTGCAAAGAGATTCTCGGCAGTAGTAACAACACTCGAGCCGTATGTACCTACAAGAGAAAATTCCTCTGTAAACTCTCTTGCGTCCTTATTTACGTTCATGTATGCTACGTCGATGTCGTCATAAAAGCCTGCGAGAGGTGTTACGCCGGACTTGTTTTCCTTTACCCAAGCAAAGAAAGCGCTAAGATCCTGAAGCGAGTCAACCTGTCTCATATCAAGGCCAAATTCCTTCGCCATAGCTTTGTCAACTATAACGTAGGTGCACTCGCCGATAGGTCTGTTGTTGGGAACTGCAAAATAGCTACCGTTCACCTTTGCGGCATCAAGAATAGCGGGATATATGTAGTCGGTAAGCTTCTTTGAAGCATTCTTTATGCTGTCATTAAGATTATAAAGCCAACCCTTCTCGACATATTCAAGGTACTTGTTATAATCGGTTACCATAAATATGTCTATCTGATTTTCCTTAAGCTCGGGGTATTTAAGCTCGGTTACTCCGTACTCGTTGACAACAGTCGCCTCGGTCGTAACGGCCTCGGTATCAGCCTCGGTCTCGAGCACTGTGTCAGCAGAAGCCGTATCAGCAGCATCCGTGTCAACAGCAGCCTCGGTTACCGCTACGGTCTCGGTATCTACTACAGCAGAAGCATTCTTTTCCATACCTGCGAGACGGCCCTCGATAGTCTTATAGTATTCAGACTCGGTAAGGAACTCTATCTCAAGGTTTGTCGTGTATTTAGACTTTATCATAGTCTTTACAGCATCCTCAACAGTCTGTGCTGCCTCGGGCTTCGTCTCATCCTCTGTGATAACGAACATATTAAGCGTGACCGCTTTTCTTGTTGCGGTCTCGACCATCTCTGTTTCTTCTTCATCCTTGCCGCAGGAAGCGAGCATAGGAACGAGCATAAGAAGACAAAGCATTAAACTCAGAATTCTTTTCATCTCAAGCAACTCCTTTGTGAAAATAGTTTTTACATACCTTAATATTTTACATCATATGGCAATATATGTCAAGGTGTTTTTCCTTTTTAAGCATTGATTTTTACAAAAAATCAGTCAAGAAAACCCTTCAGATGTCTTGCTCTGCTGGGATGGCGGAGCTTTCTGAGCGCCTTGGCCTCTATCTGACGAATTCTTTCTCTTGTTATATCGAATTCCTTGCCGACCTCCTCAAGGGTGTGAGGATGTCCGTCATAAAGACCGAAGCGAAGCTTTATAACGTGCGCTTCTCTTGGGGTAAGAGTGCCAAGCTCTCTTTCGATGACCTCGCGTAAAATAGACGCGGAAGCGGAGTCGGCAGGTGCGGGAGTATCTTCATCGGGGATGAAATCCCCGAGATGACTGTCCTCCTCTTCACCGATAGGAGTTTCAAGAGAAACGGGATCCTGCGAGAATTTCATTATCTCTCTGACCTTCTCCGAGCTCATGCCCATCTTCTCGCCTATTTCCTCTGCAGTAGCCTCACGTCCGAGCTCCTGCATCATCTGTCTCGAATAACGGGAGACCTTGTGTATGGTCTCGACCATATGAACGGGAATTCTTATCGTTCTCGCCTGGTCTGCTATCGAACGTGTTATTGCCTGACGTATCCACCAGGTAGCGTAGGTCGAAAACTTATATCCCTTAGTGTAATCAAACTTCTCGACCGCCTTCATAAGGCCGAGATTTCCCTCCTGAATCAGGTCAAGGAAGAACATTCCCTTACCGACGTATCTCTTTGCAATGCTGACAACAAGACGCAGATTTGCCTCGACGAGCTTATCCTTTGCACGCTCGTCACCTGCCGCCATTTTTTCAGCAAGAGCCTGCTCATCCTCAAGAGACAAAAGCGGCACCTTGCCTATTTCCTTAAGATACATACGGACGGGGTCGTCGATGGCAAGTCCCTCGCTCTCAAGCAGCTTCTCCATCTTCTCGGGTTGGTCAAACTGCTCCATCTCGCTCTCGATCTCAACGATATCAGCCCCCATAAGATTATCGGGCGAAACGTCTATCCCATTTTCCTCAAGGTCCTCATAAAGCTGGTCAAGCTTATCCATATCGTAGTTCATAGCTTCCATAGCTTCCTCGATATCACTGCTTGACAGCTTGCCCTTTTTGCCTTTTTCTATGAGGTTATTTATATCAAGTTTCTTTTTTATTTCAAGTTCTTCTTTCATTTTTTCTCCAAGCCGTATCGGCATCAGTTATCAGTCTATAAAGGCGCGAAGGTTTTTCGCATGATTGTGGTTACGAAGCTTTCGAAGTGCCTTTGCTTCTATCTGTCTTATTCTTTCTCTCGTTATGTCAAATTCAAGTCCGACCTCCTCAAGCGTACGGGGATGTCCGTCGATAAGACCGTACCTGAGCTTTATCACCTGCTCCTCACGGGGAGTGAGAGTATGAAGTTCTTTTTCGATAGCCTCTCGCATAAGAGCATTGGATGCCGCTTCTGCAGGTGTGGGGGTATCGTCATCCGGAATAAAGTCACCAAGACGGCTGTCCTCCTCTTCTCCGATAGGAGTATCAAGAGAAACCGGCTCTTGAGAATAGCGGCGGATATCTCTTATTTTATCCTCGCTCATTCCCATCTTTTCAGCAATTTCAGCAATAGTTGGCTCTCTGCCGAGCTCCTGCTGCATCTGCCTTGAGCATTTTGCTATCTTATGAACTGTTTCTACCATATGTACAGGGATTATCTCCTGCTCGGCCAAGGCTCTTGATATAGCCTGACGTATCCACCACGTCGCATAAGTTGAGAACTTATATCCCTTGGTATAATCGTACTTGTCGACCGCCTTCATAAGGCCGAGTGTTCCCTCCTGGATTATATCAAGGAATGGCATTCCTCTGCCGACGTATTTTTTTGCAATACTTACGACAAGACGAAGGTTTGCATTGATGAACTCCTGCTTTGCGTCCTCATCTCCTGCCTCTATTCTTGCGGCGAGTGCTTTTTCCTCCTCGCCCTTAAGAAGCGGAACTCTTCCTATCTCACGAAGATACATACGCACGGGGTCGTCTATAAGAAGGCCTCCCTGCTCGAGTACGCTTTCCATATTTTCGGAATTATCGAACTGCTCCATATCCTGCTCGATCTCCTCCACATCCGAAGAAACGAATTCCTCTCGCGGAACGCTGATACCCTCACTGCGCAGATCATCGTAAAGACGATCATAAGACGATGCTTCGCCCTCGAAGCTCTCTTTCGTCTTATTTTCCGCCGCAAGTATCATATTTATTTCATTTTCCTGCGTTTTTTTCAAAATACACCTCTAAAATTACTTATAAATTTTTATTTTTTTGCTCGACCGCACTTTGGCGTTTGCGTCTGAGTGCAGCGAATTTATCTTCTCCGTGTTTTTCTTGCTCATGCAATTTTTCTTTTTTAAGCTTATCTACCGAGGTCAAAAGAACGTCTATACCGTTTCTCGTAAGCTGACCTCTCTCGAGCCTGTATTTCGTCATTCGGCCTATTTCATCGGGTGTAAACGTCTCACCGAGAAGCGAAAATTCAAATCCGCTGTCCGAGACCTGAAGCTCCATTATCGCATCGAACATTCTCTTTCCGAGAGATGTAAAGAAATCGTCTGTAGAAAGCTCGACCTTGCCATTTGCTACCGCTGCTCTATGCTCCTCATAGGTAAGAAGCAGACCGAGTATAGCTTCCTCCGCCGCATTTGCCGCAACGTTTTTTACAGAATCTATATTGACTCTGTCGCCGTAATTTTTAGCGGAATTCATTGCCTCACGGCTCTCAAGCTTCTTCTGCTCACGCATCTTCTTGCCTCGAAGTCTCTCAACATCGTTCTTTATTCCGTCAGGAGAAAGTAAGAGGCACTCTGCCACTCTCGCAATATAGACCTCTCTTTCAACCGCTGAGTAAACTTCGGAAATAATAGAACAAAGCTCGCCCGATGCCTTTATCTTGTCGGCAGGCACGCTTATATCGTATCGGGAAAGCACGCCCTCAAGCTTATATTCAAATCCTGTCTTACTCTGCTTCAGAATATGGCGGAATCTGTCTGCACCGAACTTTTTAATAAATTCATCAGGGTCCTTTGCTCCGTTCATCTTGAGTATCCTTACCTCAAGACCTACCTCACCGAGAAGTTGCATCGCTCTGTTTGCAGCTCTTTGACCGGCTTCGTCGCTGTCGTACGAAATTATGACCTTTTTAGTATATTTCGCCATTATCCGAGCCTGCTCGGAGGTGATTGCTGTTCCGAGTGTAGCCACGGCGTTTGAAAAGCCTGCTGCATGGAGCGCAATAACGTCCATATATCCTTCGCAGAGAATTATTTCCTCCGCACAATCATCCTTTGCATAGTTCAGCGCAAAGAGATTTCGGCTCTTTTTGAATCCGGGTGTATCGGATGAGTTCAGGTACTTCGGCTTTGAATCATCAAGCACTCTTCCGCCAAAGGCAATAACGTTTCCCGTAGTGTCTATTATCGGAAACATCACACGGCCTCTGAAGTAATCATATGCTCTTCCCGTCTTTTGGCTCTTTCCGCAAAGGAATGCGGTTATAAGCTCTTCCTCGCTAAACCCTTTTCTACGCATATGATCGGTAAGCATTCCGAAATCTCTCGGAGCATATCCGAGCCCAAAGCGTTTTATTGTCGCTCCGCTCATCCCTCTGCTCTTCAGATACGTCATACCCTCCTCTCCTATCTTCGGGTCAAAAAGACAGCTTCTGAAAAACTTTGCCGCCTCAAGGTTCATCTCATATACCCTTTTTCGGTTTATAAGATCCTTTGAAGCCCTATCGTCGTGTTCGATAGTTATTCCCACTCTCTGCGCCAAAAATTCGATGGCAGATGGGTAATCAAGGTTTTCGGTCTTCATAATAAAGGTTATGACGTCGCCGCCGGCACCGCATCCGAAGCAATAAAAGCTTTTCGTTGCGGGGAATACCGTGAATGACGGCGTTTTTTCACTGTGAAAAGGGCAAAGGCCCCCAAAATTCGATCCCGCTCTCTTCAGCGTTACGTATGAGCTTATAACGTCAACTATATCGGCTCTGTAAAGTATCTCTTCTATCGCCGCTCTTGGGATCATCTCTTCCCTCCCCAGACTCTCGGCACGAACAGATCGTTATAAAGGTCGATGGCAAATCTGTCTGTCATGCTTGAAATATAGTCACAGACACATCTTGAAACACCCTCCTCGGATACGTTTCGATAATATATCTCCGGCATAAGCTCTGGTCTCTCACAAAAATATTCAAAGAGGCTCTCAAGCAGTTTTTTTGCCTTGACGTCCTCCGACTTTGCTACGGAATTCTCATATACGTTAGCAAAAAGGAATGAGCGAAGCTCATCGGTCGCCTGCTGCACCTCATCGGTCATTCTTATTTCCGGCCTGCCCTCACTTGCCTTTATAACAGAGAGCACCATTCGGTTTATTCTCTCGCTGTGACCGTCTCCAAGAACGTCTCTTATATCTTTTGGTATGCTTTCGGGAGAAAGGATACCTGCTCGTCTTGCATCATCTATATCGTGATTTATGTAAGCTATCCTATCTGCAAATTTCACTATTACGCCCTCAAGCGTAGACGCCATATTCTTGCCCGTATGATTAAGGATGCCGTCTCTTACCTCAAAGGTAAGGTTGAGTCCTGCACCGTTGTTCTCAAGCTTATCCACCACACGCAAGCTCTGCTTGTAGTGAGCAAAATCGGGAGAAAAGCATTTTCTCATTGCATCCTCACCTGCGTGGCCGAATGGAGTGTGGCCAAGGTCATGTCCGAGTGCGGCCGCCTCTGTCAGGTCTTCATTGAGACGCAGAGCTCTCGCTATAATTCTCGCTATCTGCGTCACCTCGAGAGTATGCGTCAGACGGGTGCGGTAATGATCATCTGCCGGAGCAAGAAATACCTGCGTCTTGTGCATAAGACGACGGAAGGAGTTTGAATGTATTATTTTATCTCTGTCTCGCTGAAATTCGGTACGGACCGAGCATTCCTCATATGGATGCTCACGCCCTTTTGTATCAGACGTAAGGAATGCAAACTCTGAAAGAGTGCTTTTTTCCCTTTCAAGAAATAGGTCTCTTATAGTAGTATCAGCCAACGTTACCCCTCCGTTTCCCTGCAAAATTGTTTTTACTTGCATTTATAATATACGCAAAAAAAATGAAATTCCTTTTATTTTTGAATAAAAAATATAAAAAAGAGACAAACCACCTGATTTGTCTCTCTTTTTATATATCACCTGTAATCGAAACGCTCGCCGACCTTTTCTAGGAACAGCCTCCCGTTGCTTGCGTCGCTTATTATCTTTTCAAGATCTTCAAGGCGAGCACTCTTTACCGCAAGATTCATAGTAACGCTCTCGGCGAAATCCACGCCATCGTTTATAAGTCCGAATTTTTCGGTTTCGGCAAGATATTTGCTGTAATCCGAATAAGAGCAAACAAGCTTTACTACGCTGTACTTCTCATAGGTTATAACGTGCGCCTCGTCAAGTGCAAGCTTTGCTGCGTGCGAGTATGCACGCACAAGTCCTCCTGCACCAAGCAGAGTTCCGCCGAAATAACGGGTGACAACGATAGCCGTATCGGTGCATCCCGACTTTCTTATAACGTCAAGCACAGGCATTCCCGCCGTTCCCTGCGGCTCACCGTCATCGGAGTAACGCTGTACCGTGCCGTCACCAAGAACAAAGGCAAAAACGTTATGTGTTGCGTCTCTGTATTTGTTTTTCAGTTCTTTAACGAATGCCGTCGCTTCCTCCTCGGTTTTAACGGGCAAAGCGTGCCCTATAAATACCGACTTTTTCTCTTCAAACTCAGCGACCGCTTCTCTTTCAATGGTAGTATAAAGCTCTGCCATTCTTACCAGTCAGCCTCGCTCTCTTTCTTTATTCTGTCAGCTTCGGGGAGATATTTTGCAAGCATTCCTCTGACCTTTGCATCTACCGTAGCGGTCACGGTAACGGCCTCTGCGCCGTATTCAACGTCCTCTACTGCGGCATTTTTGTAAAGTATATTGAGAGCGCCCTGCTCTGCGTTGGGAATAGTGAAAACAAGTCGCTTCTTACCTGCCTGAACAAGCTCTTCAAGACGGGATATCATAGCATCTACGCCCTCGCCCGTTTTGGCGGAGATATAAAAGATATTTCCTCTCTCGCCCTCCGGGAGATTAGGAAGCTCTATGGACTTATCGCACTTGTTAAAAACGTAAAGCGTAGGCTTGCCAGCTGCACCGAGCTCACCTAAAAGCTTATTTGTGACCTCAAGCTCACTCTCGCACTCATCGTCCGACGCATCTATCAAAATAAGCAGAATATCCGCATACACCGCCTCGTCAAGCGTGGATTTGAATGCCTTTACAAGATGATGGGGCAATTTGCGAATAAATCCGACCGTATCGGTGAGAAGCACGTTCTCGCCCGAGGGGAGCTCAAACTTTCTCGTGGTCGGATCAAGCGTTGCAAAGAGCTTGTCCTCTGCGAGTATTCCCGCATCGGTCAGACGGTTGAGAAGCGTTGATTTTCCCGCATTCGTATATCCAACTATCGCAACCTTTGCAATTCCGCTTCTGTCTCTTGCGGCACGCATTGTGTTGCGATTCTTATCAAGCTCGGCAAGCTCGTCCTCAAGCGCACTTATCCTGCGCTTCATATGTCTTCTGTCACTCTCAAGCTTACTTTCACCCGGTCCTCTCGTTCCGATACCACCGCCAAGGCGGGACATCTCAAGTCCCTTACCTATAAGTCTCGGTGCGGTATATTTGAGCTGTGCAAGCTCAACCTGGAGCTTACCCTCGCCTGTAACTGCGTGGAGTGCAAAAATATCAAGAATGAGCATACTGCGGTCGATAACACGCACGTCGGTCTCGTCCTCGATATTTCTTATCTGCGATGGTGAAAGCTCCGAGTCAAAAATGACAAGCTCAATATCGTTTGCCTTGCAAAGCTCACCTATCTCCTTGACCTTTCCACTTCCGACGACCGTACGTATATCCGGCGTGTCCTTTGCCTGAACTACTCTTGCGAAGACCTTGCCGCCTGCGGTATCGAGCAGTCTCTCAAGCTCGTCAAGACTACGCTCGACCTCCTCTGCCGTCACGCCTCTCGTTTGAAGGGCAACAAGAACAGCAGATTTGCCAAGCTCCTTATCGTTATATATCTGTGCCATAACAAAATCTCCTTTCGGAAAAGACAATAAGGGCAGGACGTGCTATGCACTCCTGCCCGCTACTGCGAAGGTTTGATTATTTTACGCTGGCCTGAAGTCTCTTCTTGAACTTATCAACCTTACCGCCGGCATCAACGAATTTCTGCTTACCGGTAAAGAAGGGATGGCACTTTGAGCAAACTTCAACCTTAATCTCTCCGCCTTTAGTAGACTTAGTGGTTACGGTCTCACCGCATGCACACTTGATTACTACTTCTGTGTATTCAGGATGGATTCCTTCCTTCATTTTTTGCACCTCACTTTACTGATATTCACATAATACGCCATATTATAGCACACTTCAAAAGAAAATGCAAGAGTTTTTTTAAAAAATTTTTGTTTAGGCCAACTTTTTGCAACTCTGTCGACCTTTTCCTCTTGACATAGGCAGAAAAATGTGTTAAAATAACAAAAAATAAATTAGGAGGAACATAAAAATGCTTAAGACAATTTGCGGCAAGACCTACGATACCGATAACGCTACTCTCATAAAGAGAAAGGCAGTCGGAGTATTCGGCGATCCTGCAGGATACGAAGAATCTCTCTATCAGACCGAAGGCGGACTCTACTTCCTTTACCTCAACGGAGGCGAGAATTCCCCCTACAAAAAAGAAGATATCAAGAGAATGTCCAAAGCCAACGCCGAAAAGTGGCTTGCTGAATAATAAAAACCCCTGTGCCTCGCAAACGAGTCGCAGGGGTTTTATTATATATTAAATAAGCAACGGTAGCAATGCGATGAGAATCAAATATTTCTTGTTAACATATCCTCCCCGAAATCTGATTACTCACCTTATTGTCAACATCCAAATAAATAGCATAAACCAAAAAATTACTTTTTGAGTCTTGTAATTTCCCAAAAGGCGTGGTATAATAAGCGTAGTTTGGGAAAATCATGACATAATGAACGGAGGTGTGTCTGTGGCAAATGAAATAAATGAGAAATACGAAGGTCTGCTGACTCTGCTTGAAAACAAGAACTATGCGGAATTTATGAGAGCCATAGATGAAGCCAACCCCGTTGACGTAGCGGAATTTCTCACCGAGCTTCCGGAGGAACGCCGTCTTGCAGTCTTCAGAATGTTCAAAAAGGACGCAGCGGCAGAAATCTTTGCAGAGCTTGACGGAGAGGTTCAGGAAATGATAATCTCCACAGCCACCGATACCGAAATTTCCGCAATGCTCGAGGAGCTCTACCTTGACGATACCGTCGATATGCTTGAGGAGCTTCCCGCCAATATGGTAAAGCGCATACTTCAGGTTGCAAAGCCTGAAACCAGGGCCCTCATAAATAAGTTTCTCAGCTATCCCGAGGATTCCGCAGGAAGTATAATGACAGCGGAGTTTATTGACCTGCGCCAGTCTATGACGGTCGGTGAGGCTCTTACACACATAAGAAAAAAGGGATTTGACAAGGAGACCGTCTACGTTGGATACGTTACGGATAATTCAAGAATCCTGCATGGCACGGTAAGACTTGAACAACTTCTTTTCTCGGATGACTCAACAGTCATTGAGGACGTAATGAACACCGAGCTTATCTTCGCCGAAACACACGACGACAGAGAAACGGCGGCATCACTTATATCAAAATACGACCTTCTGGCGCTTCCGGTAGTAGACAAAGAGCAAAGACTTGTCGGTATCGTAACAGTCGACGACGCGATGGACGTCATCGAAGAAGCGGCGACAGAGGACATCGAAATGATGAACGCTATCACCCCTACCGATAAGCCTTATCTTAAAACAGGTGTCTTTGAAACCTTTATAACAAGAATTCCGTGGCTTCTTCTGCTTATGATATCTGCAACCTTTACGGGGCAGATAATCACAGGCTTTGAAACTGCCCTCTCCGCTTTCCCTATGCTCATTGCTTTTATTCCTATGCTTATGGGAACGGGTGGTAACTCGGGCGGTCAGGCATCCGTTACGATAATACGAGGTCTTGCGCTTGACGAAATACGTATGCGTGATATTCTCAAGGTCGTTTTCAAGGAATTCAGAGTAGCTATTCTCTGCGGTGCGGCACTTGCGGTTGCAAATTACGTAAAGATACTTCTTATAGATAATCTTATATTCGGCAACGGAATAGATCCGCTCTCATCACTCGTTGTTTGCGTCACTCTGCTCGTTACCGTTATCGTTTCAAAGGTCATAGGCTGTAGCCTTCCCATTATAGCAAAGAGGATAGGCTTCGACCCTGCCGTTATGGCAAGTCCGTTTATTACGACGATAGTAGACGCCGTATCACTTATAATCTACTTCGAGTTTGCAAAGCTTATTCTCGGAATATAAAGAAAACGCAGGTCATATGTCCTGCGTTTTTTATTTTTTTACATTACAGGGATGTCGTCATAGCCATCGCGAAGTGCCTCGTCGTAAAGTCTGAGCTGCTCTTCGGTAGGCTTAAAATCGGGATGAGAGCAGCAAGGAATGCTAGGCTCGGTTCCGTCTGTTCCGTAGTAGGGGGTAAGACGGTCATTTTCGTACTGTTTGCGGGCTTCCTCGGTTCTGAAATCGGGAATATCGTAAGGCATACCGCCCTCAAGCATTGAACGGTGCGAAAGAATTGCAACAGAAGACATCGCAACGGCCGAATAGATATCAAAAGGATGTTCGGGCTGCCTATTCTCCTTTATGCACTCTATAAACATACGCTCGGTGATAAAGTCTCCTCCGCCGTGTCCGCTTGACTCGATAAGAGCCTCGTCCTTATCATTCCATTCGGGCTCGTAGCAACCCATCTCGGGCTTATCCTGGGGCTTTGTCCACTTGTTGTAGCGAAGCATTATCTTGTTGCCCATTCCGCGAAGATTTTCTATCTGACCTTCTGTTCCGCATATACGGTATGCGTTATGATGGCCGCCGAAACCGGCACAGCCGGTGATGCGGAAGATAGAGCCGTCGTCATTCTGCGTGGTCACGATCGCCGCACGGTCGCCGCAATGGCTTGCATTCGGAACGTCTCCTTCGATAGGAGCGTATGCGGCAAATGCGGTCACTCTACGAGGCGTTGCACCCGTCGCGCGCATTACCGGGCCGAGAGAATGGGTGATATAATATGTTCTGGGGTTAAAATTACGCCAGTGGTGGGGATAGAAATTTGCAAATCTCTTAAACTCGACGTCCATCGGATCTCCCGGGTGGTTATATTCACCCTCTGCGTAAATTATCTTGCCGAGAGTACCGCTCTTGCATACTCTCTGCATCTCAAGGTTAAAGATCATCTGAGGATAGTTCTCGGCAAGCATATAGATAGACTTGCTCTTTTCAAAGGCACGGATAAGTTCAACGCCCTCTGCCATAGTTCCGTTACTGATACACTCGGAAATTACGTGGATATTTCTCTCAAAGCACTTGATAGCGTAAGGTGCATGCTCGTGGAAATAATTTGCAAGGACGACAGCATCCATATCGTGCTCGATAAAGGAGTCGAAATCACGGTAGACTGCAACCGTCTTTCCGAACTTCTTT
>SVUB01000015.1 GCA_015063495.1 Oscillospiraceae bacterium | reverse complement strand
CTTAAAACTCCTGCCCTCAGCTCTTTCTCTCGGCATTTCGAGTATAATATGCCAAGCAGCCATATCACAGGTGCCTTCCTCGGGCACAATGCGTTTGATAAGGATAACGTCCTCATCCGTCACACCCATAAGCTCGTGGCGGTTTGAACCGCTTCCCTCCTCAAGCACCGCCATAACGAGCATATTTTCTTTGAAAAATTCCTCGTTACAGTCTGCAACCGCATCAAGAAAACCTTCCGGCGCATCGGGATAGGTGGTATCGGTGTGCCCAAAGTGATATTTCTCACCCATTTCTTCGATATAATTTTGGAGCTCCGTAACAGAGCCGATTTTTACCGCATACGGATATTCCACATCCTCATGATATCCGTCCGCACGGATGTATTTTACAGGAAAAAGCTCTGTCTTCTCGCTCGGTTCTGCACTTCCCGTACCCGGAAAAATTACTTCTGCCGTGTCTGTTCCGGCTTCCGGGAGATCAGTCCCACTTTCGTGCGTGCAAGCCGCAAAAGTCAAAACCAAAATGAGAGCTAATATGATCAATACAAATCTTTTCATCGAAAAGGCCTCCTTTTTTCGTCCTTAATTAAAATGACGCAAAAAGGAGGCAAAATGTTCCAAATTTATTAAATCCTTTCGGATTTGAGGGGTTCAAGCCATTTCGTGCTCAGCAACAAAAAGAGGTACACGAACGTGTACCTCTTGTTTTTCAGAAGTCACGGGACTCAGAACCCAAGCGTGCGTGTTTAATTAGCAAAATTCATTATTTATCTACGCACGCATTATCAAATCCTTCCGGATTTGAGGGGTTCAAGCCATTTCGTGCTCAGCAACAAAAAGAGGTACACGAACGTGTACCTCTTTTTGTTGGTGGGGCATCAGGGACTCGAACCCCGGACCGACCGGTTATGAGCCGGTAGCTCTAACCAACTGAGCTAATGCCCCGTATTTGTTTTTCAACATCGACTATTATACAACAATCATTTCATTTTGTCAACCCCTATTTTTAATTATTTTAAGAAAGAATAAAAAGATGGGTATTCCGTGCAATTTAGGTCAATAATAATCAAAAAGCTTATTCAAAGGAGACATAATAATGGAAGATAACAAAAACAAGGGAAACGATAGCACCGAGGAAAACGAAAATAAGACTGCCATCGGCGATGATTTCGAGGGTATAATCAAAAGCGGAAGCGTTGTGGCAAAAAATTCGAGAGAAACTATACACTGCCTCTCTATAATAGGTCAGGTCGAAGGGCACTACCTGCTCGGTGAAAGCCAGAAGGCAACAAAGTACGAACATATAATTCCGCTTCTTGTTGCTATCGAGGAAAGCGAGGAAATAGACGGACTTCTCATAGTTCTAAATACCATGGGCGGCGACGTTGAGGCAGGGCTCGCTATCGCCGAGATGATAGCATCGATGTCAAAGCCCACAGTTTCCATCGTCCTCGGTGGAGGACATTCTATCGGCGTTCCGCTTGCAGTCGCCGCAAAGCGGTCGTTTATAGTTCCGTCTGCCACGATGACTATTCACCCCGTCCGCATAAACGGTCTTGTCGTGGGCGTACCCCAAACCTTCAGATATTTTGAAAGTATGCAAAAAAGAATCATCAATTTTATAGTAGAGCACTCGGGTGCAAGTGCAGAAAAACTTAACGAACTTATGATGCGCCCGGATGAGATAGCCACCGACGTCGGTTCGATCGTGGACGGAAACGAAGCGGTAGACATCGGTATAATCGACAGAGTGGGCGGTCTTTCGGATGCACTTGAGGAGTTAAGAAACATGATAAAGGAAATTTCCAAAAAATAATTGAATTTTTCTTCAAAAAAACTATTGACAAACGTCAAAAATATGTTATAATAGTGTCAGAGTTAAGAATTATTCCTAAAAATTGAGGTCAACATGACAAAGCAAAGGCAACTTATACTCGACATTATCAATCGCTCATATTCCCATCCGAATGCCGATGAGATATATAAGGAAGCAAAGATAGTGATGCCGAATATCGCACTCGGAACCGTATACCGAAATCTCGGTCTTATGGTGAAGGATGGCGAAATAAGACGGCTGGTGTGTGAAAACGCACCCGACCGCTATGACAGAGTCGCACCCCTGCACGATCATATGCTCTGCACCGAGTGCGGCAAAATAACAGACACCGATATCGGAAGTCTTTGGGACACGATTGAGAACTGCGTCGGTGAAAAGATCGTAGGCTACGAGCTTATGGTCAGACACGTTTGTAACAGCTGCAAAAGCGAACAAAATTAAAATTTATTTTCGAAAGGAATTTATAACTATGGAACTCAAGGGATCAAGAACAGAAGCTAATCTTATGGCGGCATTTGCCGGCGAATCTCAGGCAAGAAACAAGTACACATACTATGCTTCCAAGGCAAGAAAAGAAGGCTATGAGCAGATCGCAGCTCTCTTTGAGGAGACAGCTAACAACGAGAAAGAGCACGCAAAGATCTGGTTCAAGCTTCTCCATGACGGCGATATTCCGGACACAGCTACAAACCTTAAGGACGCTGCTGCAGGCGAGAATTATGAGTGGACAGATATGTACGCTGAGTTTGCAAAGGTAGCAGAGGAAGAGGGATTTAAGAGAATCGCTTATCTCTTCAAGGCAGTTGGCGATATCGAGAAGGAGCACGAGGAAAGATACCTCAAGCTTCTCGAGAACGTTGAAAACGGGCTCGTATTCTCAAAGGACGGCGACGCAATCTGGAAGTGCAGAAACTGCGGTCACATCGTAGTTGGCAAGATGGCTCCCGAGGTGTGCCCCGTTTGCACACACGCTAAATCTTTCTTCGAGGTTAAGGCTGAAAATTATTAATAAAAACCAAGAGAACCCTTCGGGGTTCTCTTTTTTATTATTTCGAAGTCTAATTTTCTTTTTTCGATATTTATTTTTTACTCACCCATTTGTCAGAATAATTATTTTTCCGTTTTTGGAATTATTTTTCACAAAATCTATTGACAAGCGCAAAAAAGCGTGCTACAATATACGAGTAAAAAGATAAAATCGGTTCTTCCCCGAAAGATATGGAGGCAGAAATGAAGCAGACAAAAAAAGCTAAGGTAACATTTGAGAAAATCGATATTAACGACAAGGACGCCCGCAAGAAGGCGCTTAATACCGCCCTCGCACAGCTTAAAAAGGACTATGGCGAAGGCACTATAATGAAGCTTGGTGAAAACGCAAGCATGGAGGTGCAGGCCGTTTCAACAGGCTCACTCTCTCTTGATATGGCGCTCGGCATAGGCGGCGTTCCGAGAGGAAGAATAATCGAGATATTCGGCCCCGAATCCTCGGGTAAAACGACCGTAGCGCTCCATATCGTAGCAGAGGTTCAGAAAACAGGCGGCGAGGCAGCATTTATTGATGCCGAGCACGCTCTTGACCCCGTTTATGCAAAGGCTCTCGGTGTAGATATTGACAACCTGCTCGTTTCACAGCCCGACTGCGGCGAGGATGCTCTTGAGATCACCGAAAAGCTTGTCAGAAGCGGTGCTATCGACGTTGTCGTTATCGACTCGGTTGCAGCTCTCGTTCCCCGTCAGGAGATAGAGGGAGATATGGGCCAGTCAAGCGTCGGAGTTCAGGCGAGACTTATGTCGCAGGCTATGAGAAAGCTCTCATCTGTTATTGCAAAAAGCAACTGCGTCGTTGTGTTTATTAACCAGCTCCGTGAAAAGGTTGGCGTTATGTATGGAAATCCCGAAACCACCACAGGCGGCCGTGCACTCAAATTCTATGCCTCCGTGCGTATTGACGTACGTAAAGCTGAGCAGCTTAAGGACGGTAAAGATATATACGGAAACCACGTTAAGTGTAAGATAGTTAAAAACAAAGTTGCACCGCCCTTCCGTGTTGCGGAATTTGATATTCTTTATGGCAAGGGAATCTCCAAGATAAGTGAAGTGATCGACTTTGCGGTTGCACTTGATATCATCAAAAAGAGTGGCTCTTGGTTCTCCTATGAGGGAGAGAGGATCGGTCAGGGCAAGGATAACGTAAGAAAGTTCCTTGAATCAAACACCGCTATTGCAGACGAGATAGAGGAAAAGATCCGCTCTATGAAGGATCAGACAAGCTCGCTTATGGAGAACAATTTTGACCTCGATGAGGATATAGGAGATGAGGACGATATCGACTTCAGCTCACTCAAGCTCGATGAGGAATAAAGGGCAGAAATGACCATATCCATTAAAAAAATGTCCGCCGTTGGCAGTGGAAACACTATCAGGATAGATATAGCCATCGAAAGCGGAGAGTACTCGGAGCAGATCTCATTTCGGATCCTCTCATCACAATATGCACTTTTGAAGCCGACAAAGGGTGAAATAAGCAGAGAGCTTTACGAGGAGCTTGAGGAATCCTCAAGGATATGCGATGCCTATCTTAAAGCGATGAATATACTCTCCTTTGGCTCAAATACCGCACACACACTTACCTTAAAACTCCGCCGTCGCGGATTTGATGCAGAAATTGCCGAAAAAGCGGTCAAAATGATACGTGACAAAGGATACCTTTCAGAGGAGGATGACCTCCGCCGTGATATTGAGCACTGTATAGGCAAGCGTTGGGGTAGCCGGAGAATCCTTGCACATCTGCGCTCAAGGGGATACGACGACGAAACGCTGTGTCTTGCCGACGACGAGCTCGAAAGGGTGGATTTCGGAGAAATGTGCCTCGAACTTCTTGAAAATCGGATAGATGAAATTCCATCTGATCCGAAGGAGCGCCAAAAGGTAGTCGCATTTTTATCACGCTACGGCTACACTATGAGTGAAATACGCTATGCGCTCTCAAATTTTGAAGAATAAAAAGCTTCGCACGAAGGTGCGAAGCTTTTTTACTCATATGAGAAATATTTTTCTATGCCGTCGGCAACACTCGTCATAAGAGAATCACGCCACTCTCCGTCAAGCAGGAGCTCGGCGTCGGAAGGCGTACTTGCAAAGCCTGTTTCAAAAAGGATCGAGGGCATCATTGTGTATTTTGTTACGATAAAGGACATATCCCAGCTATCCTCAAACGCCTTAAGTCTTCTGCCTTCAAAATCCCTTTCAAGAGAGTCACAGATAGCATTAAAAGCAAATTTTGTCATCTCGGACGAGCTGTTTTCTGCACAGTAATCTATCTCAAAGCCTGTAACCGTGTCTGAGTTCGCATTTGCATTGACGTGTATCGAGAGCATCAGGTCTATTTCGCTCTCTGCGTCAAGAACGTTTGCGTACACCGCTCTCTCATATGCATCAAAAACGTCATTTTCCGCTTTTATACGGTCAGCAAGATATTCTATGCCAAGTTCATCTGCACGTTTGCACAGATCCTCTTCCGTAATGTAGCGCTCGCCGTCGTGAGTTAAAATAACGTTATAGCCTCTCGACCTGAGCTTTACGGAAAGACGGGTCACAAAGTCCATAGTTAACTGATATTCAAAAAGACCGTCAAGATATTCCGAGGTGCATCCTACGTCTCGAAATCCGTGTCCTGCATCAAGAAGCACAGTCACCACACCGTCCTCTCCCAACGGTGACGACGGGGGACGCTTTTCCCTCTCGGGTGCTTTACCGCAAGAAAAAAGAGAAAGCGTCAGAAAAACGGCAAGCAAAATCACCTGAAATCTTTTTTTCATACGGCACCTCCATTTCGTGGTTTACTTAAATTATATAATAAAAGGGAGTCTTTTGCAATAGGAAGTTGCATTAAAATTTTCTTAAAATTTCCTCCTTTGCCGCATCTATGGCAATAGAGGCAGAGCTGTGCACCGCCATTATAACGCATCTTTTTGCTATGATGACCTTTGCTCCGTCAAGCCCTTTTATGACGCTCTGCTCAAGTGAGAGCTTATCCGAATTTTCATTGACAAATCTGCGCATATCGTCAATGCGCCCAAGGCAAAGGTCGGCTATTTCCTCGGTGTCTCTGTCTGTGTTGCAGAAAAAAACGGCAAATTCCACGGCATAAAGTCCGGATGAAGTCCATATCGATATTTCCCTTGTCCGCTCAAAGACCGACGGGTAGTCACCGCTTCCGTAAAGTGCCGTGAGCAGATCCTGCGAAAGATAATCCGGAGCGCCCGGGGAGCTTGCCGTCGTATATATCTTCCCGGCAGGCAGATCCTTTGCAGATGAAATCATAGCGGCCAGGACATGCTCAGAGGAGACATCAGATACGGCACTGCATGACGAAAAAAGCAACAAAACAAGTAAAAAAGCAAGTAAACATGCGAGTCTTCGGGTATTTACGGCAAGAAAAGACAGCATATAAAACCTCCTGTGAAAAAATCCTCAAATTATTTTATGCAGGCAGAAATTATTTCTTGACATACAGGGGGGATTATGGTATAATTAGGGGCAGTTCTACCGAACTGCAACTTAATATTGGGATATAGCCAAGTCGGTTAAGGCACAAGACTTTGACTCTTGCATTTCGTTGGTTCGAGTCCAACTATCCCAGCCAAAAACAGAGTGTATCCCTTTGGATACACTCTGTTTTTCACTTGGATCGTCACCACGAAGAGCCACTCCGATGCTCTGCATCGGATAGGTTTTCGCTGCGCTAAATTACAGACTATGATATATTTTGCGAAAACCTTGGTTCTGAGTCCAACTATCTGTTGTTTTTAGTTGAAATATTACCACGAAGAACCACTCAAATGCTTCGGGGAGGACTCCCAAATCCTTATTCATTGACAAATAATGACGTTTATGGTATACTCAATCGAGGAATAAACACCGGAAAGGATATATGCTATGAAAACAAAATTATCATCGAAATTTTGGATTGCTCTGACACTCTTCAGCCTTATCGGGCAGGTAGCGTGGGTGGTTGAAAACATGTATCTCAACGTATTCATCTATAAAGTGTTCAACGCCTCCGCATCAGATATTTCCGCAATGGTCACCGCGAGCGCAGTTGCCGCAACTCTGACAACGGTTTTCATCGGTGCGCTATCCGACAAGATAGGAAAACGCAAGATGTTCATATGCGACGGCTATATTCTATGGGGCATCTCCATTTTAAGCTTCATTTTGATACGTGAAGACGTCATTTCAGCCATCTTCCCGATGACGGTATCTGTAGCATCAGTCGGAGTGACACTCGTCATTATCCTCGACTGTGTTATGACATTTTTCGGCTCAAGTGCCAACGATGCCGCCTTCAACGCCTGGCTCACTGACAGCACGGACGATACGAACAGGGGCGCAGCGGAGGGCATCAACTCTATGATGCCGCTTGTGGCTATTCTTGCCGTTTTCGGAGGCTTCATGGCCTTCAATCTTGATAGTGCCGAAAGCTGGACGTGGATATTTGCCATCATCGGCGCAGTAGTCCTCGCAATCGGTGTTGCAGGATTTTTCATAATAAAGGAACCCGATATTGCGCCTGCACAAAACAGCTACCTTCGGACTGTGATCCACGGTTTTCTCCCCTCCACTCTGAAAAATAACGCTTCGCTTTACTTTTCTCTTGCTGCTTTTATCATCTTCAACATATCTATTCAGATATTTATGCCCTATCTCATACTCTATTACGAGGTTTCGCTTAAAATGACGAATTACGTATTCGTTATGGCTCCGGCGATAATACTCGCATCACTTACAACTGCATTTTGGGGCAAGGTGTACGATAAAAAAGGCTTCTCTGTATCTCTGCGCTGGAGCCTTATCTGGCTTGCTGCAGGATATATTCTGCTCTACTTCTTCAGATCAACTGCCCTCGTATTTATCGGCTCACTCCTTATGATGTGCGGCTACCTCTCGGGTATGGCGGTATTCGGTGCAAGGATACGTGACCTCACTCCCGTAGGAAAATCGGGAATGTTCCAGGGAGTCAGGATATTCTCTCAGGTCCTCGTACCGGGTGTTGTCGGCCCATTTATCGGAAAGACAGTGCTTGAGGGTGCAGAAAAGATAGTAAACAGCGACGGAACAGAGTCCTTTATCCCAAATGAAAAGATATTTCTTGCCGCACTTGCAGCCGTCCTTCTGCTTGTAATTTTCCTATTTATATTCAGAAAAAAGACGGCAAAATCCCACGTCCGCACTTGACAAAAACGCAAAGCGGTGTATAATAAATATGGTATATTGTTTGCAGTTTAATTTTAAGGAGATTTTTTATGGCACAGTTGCTTACAAATAACGATAAACGCACCTGCTACTGCGCAGAGCTTTCCGAGAAGGATATCGGCAAAAAAGTCTGCGTTATGGGCTGGGCTCAGAGACAAAGAGACCTTGGCGGTCTTATATTTATAGACCTTCGCGACCGCTCGGGTATCATTCAGCTCGCATTCGACTCGGATACCGAGAAGGCTGTCTTTGACGACGCTTTTACTGTAAGAGCAGAGTTCGTTCTCTGCGCTCACGGAACGGTCAGAGCACGCTCTTCCGTCAACCCCAACATCCCCACGGGTAACATTGAGATCGCAGTAAGTGAGCTCAAGATCCTCTCTGCAGCGCAGACACCTCCCTTTGAGATAGTCGAAAACAGCAAGGTCAACCCCGAGCTTCGTCTGAAGCACCGCTACCTTGACCTTCGCCGCCCCGATATGCAGGGCAATATTATCGCTCGCTCAAAGATAACGAAGATAGCACGTGATTATTACGCCGAAAACGGCTTTATGGATATTGAGACTCCTTGCCTTATCAAGCCCTCCCCCGAGGGTGCAAGAGACTACCTCGTTCCTTCAAGAGTTCATCCCGGTCGCTTCTACGCTCTTCCCCAGTCACCCCAGCTCTATAAGCAGCTTCTTATGGTATCGGGATTCGATCGCTATTTCCAGATAGCCCGTTGCTTCCGTGATGAGGATTTACGCGCAGACCGTCAGCCTGAATTTACACAGCTTGATACAGAGATGTCCTTTGCATCAGCTGACGAGGTAATGGCTGTTCACGAGGGCTTTATAAAATACCTCTTTAAGGAATTCTTCGGAAAAGAGCTCGGCTACGATTTCCCGAAGATGCCCTACCGTGAGGCAATGGAGCGCTACGGCTCGGACAAGCCCGACGTTCGTTTCGGATTTGAGCTTAAGAACCTCTCCGACATTCTCGCAACCTGTGAATTCAAGGTATTTGCGGGTGCTATTGCCGACGGTGGCTCTGTAAGAGGTATCAACGTAAAGGGCGGTGCCCGCTTCACACGTAAGGAGATAGATTCTCTTACCGAATACGCTAAAACATACAAGGCAAAGGGCCTTGCTTGGCTCAAGATAGCCGAAAACGGTGAAATTTCCTCCTCTTACGCAAAATTCCTTACCGATGCTGAAAACGAAGCTATAAAAACTGCTATGGAAGCCGAGAACGGTGACCTTATCCTCATCGTTGCGGATAAGAACAAGGTCGTTTTCGACGCGCTCGGAAACCTCCGCTGCGAATGTGCAAAGAGAATGGGACTGCTCCGTGCAGATGACTTTAAGTTCCTCTGGGTAACCGAGTTCCCGCTTCTCGAATGGAGCGAAGAAGACGAAAGATTCTACGCTATGCACCATCCCTTTACCTCTCCTATGGACGAGGATATGCAGTATATCGAGAGCGACCCCGGCAGAGTACGTGCGAAGGCTTACGATATCGTTCTTAACGGTACGGAGCTCGGCGGTGGCTCGGTCCGTATCCATAGCGAGGATATACAGAAGAAGATGTTTGAGCTTCTCGGTCTTACCATTGAGGAAGCAAACGAAAAGTTCGGTTATCTGCTTGAAGCATTCAAGTACGGCGTACCTCCTCACGCAGGTCTTGCATTCGGTCTCGACCGTCTCGTAACACTCCTGCTCGGTCTTGAGGATATCCGTGACGTTATCGCATTCCCGAAGGTTCAGAATGCGAGCGAGCTTATGTCCGGCGCTCCCGGAGTTGCAGACCCGAAGGGTCTTGACGAGCTCTGTATCAAGGTAACTGCTGAAAACGAATAAAAATATACCGGCTCACGTATCGTGAGCCGGCTTTTTATCAGTTGCTTTATAGTAATGCGACGGCAAATGTCCCGTATATTTCTTAAAAGTCTTTGTAAAGTAGGATAGGTTTGTAAAACCGCATTGGTGTGCCACCTCTCCAACTGAGGCTTTTGATGAACCGAAAAGATGCTTTGCGTATTCACACCTGAGTATGTTTATATACGTCACCACGGTGTGGTCAGTATAACGCTTGAATTCCCTGAGGAAGTGATATTTACTGACTCCTACCGAGCGTGCTATCTCCTCAAGCGTGATCTGCTTTGTAAAATTACTGTTGATGTATCTGAGCCCTGTGCGTATTACCTCAGAGGAAGTATTACTACCCTTTCTTACAAAAGGCCCAGAATATTTACAACTCAAATAAAGAATAGCATTTAGCGTAGCCACACGCACCGCAGGCACAAAAAAAGCCTGCTTGGTCGGATCTGCGTGATTTGAATATTCAGCGAAGGCTATTGAAAGAAGTTGCTCCAGCCTTTCGTCATTTATTATGGTGGTATATTTTAGCTTAGTAATATCCAACCCATTTTCACTTAGGAAGGATGCGCCTATTATAAAGCAATCGTAACGTATACTCGTATCACTTGTCACTTTGTGCACCTCGTTTGAGTTTATGACCACTATATCGCCGGCAGATATCGAGTATGTCTTACTATCGCAAAGAAGAGTTCCTTCTCCGTCAGTTACCTGCAATATCTCCAGGCTCTCGTGCCAATTATCTCCAATGCAGGATCCTGCGGTTATCATGTCGTCGTGAAAGCTAAAGGGAAAAAGCGGATTATTCCATCTATGTATCTCAAAAAAACCAAAATATTCATTGACAACAACACCGTTTACATAATACGGCAATTTACTCACCCCTCAATAGCAATATTATATAAAAAAAAGTAAAATATTAACTTGAAAAATCTTCATATTGTGTGTATAATAGTAGTAAATAACTATCTTGCCATTATTATACACTAAAAGTGACGATTTTGCAATATAGATTTAAAAAGGAGCCCAAAAATGAAACTGATTCTTTGTAAAAATTATGAGGAAATGTCGGAAAAAGCAGCATTCGAGATTGCCGAGCTTGTAAAGAAAGAGTCGAAATGCACCCTCGGTCTCGCCACAGGCTCAACCCCTGTGGGAACGTACCAACGTCTTATTGATATGTACAACGGCGGAGAGCTCGATTTTTCCGGAGTAACTACGTTCAATCTTGACGAATATTATCCTATAAATCCCGATAACGACCAAAGCTACGATTATTTTATGAGAAAAAATCTTTTTGATCATATAAACGTAAAAAAGGAGAACGTCAATATTCCCAGAGGTTCTGCCGTTGATCCGGGAGAGGAATGTAATCGCTACGAGGAGCTTGTGCGCACAAGCAATCCGGTGGATATACAGATACTCGGAATAGGAGTAAACGGTCACATCGGCTTTAACGAACCGGGGGAATACCTGCACGCATCAACTCATATAACAGATCTTACCGAAAGCACGATAAGTGCAAACGCAAGATTTTTCGAGAGTGAGGACGACGTGCCGAAAAAGGCTATCACAATGGGAATCGGAACGATACTCAGAGCTAAGAAGATAATACTTCTCGCAAACGGTAAGGCAAAGCATAATGCTATCTCCGCTCTGCTCGACGAAAAAATAACGTCTGATATTCCCGCAACTCTCCTAAAGGTACATAACAACGTAATCCTGATCTGCGATGAGGAGGCATATTATGGCTGATCGTATAATACTTAAAAATGCTCTTGTAAACGGTGAGGTCACCGACGTTACGGTAGAGAACGGAAAGATCCTCTGCATAGGGAAAACGAACTCCGAGGCCGAAGTTATAGATATAAAAAACAATATTTTACTTCCCGGTCTTGTGGATATACACTCGCACGGCTGTGTCGGATACGACACGATGGACGCTCTTCCCTCCGAGATGGCAGAAATGCGCCGTTTTATGAAGAAAAACGGCACGACGAGCTGGCTTCCCACCACGATGACAGCCACAATGGAGGATATTGATAAAGTAACAAAGCAGGAATTTATCGATATAGGAAATGACGGTGCAAGTATACCCGGATTTCACATGGAGGGTCCGTACATCAACGTAAAATACAAGGGTGCACAGAATGAAGATTTTATAAAGGCTCCCTCTGTTTCCGAATTCAGCAATCTCAAAAACATAAAGATCCTCACGATCGCTCCCGAGCTTGAAGGAAGCGAGGAGACGATACGCTACTGTGCAGAAAACGGCATTTCTGTAGCTCTCGGACACACCGACTGCGATTTTGACTGCGCAGAGAGTGCTTTTGCGGCAGGAGCGAACTGCCTCACTCACACCTTTAACGCTATGCCTCCGCTTCTTCACAGAGCGCCCGGCCCCATCGGTGCGGCACTGCTTGCAGGTGCCTATGCGCAGGTCATCTGCGACGGTAAGCATATACATAAAGCGGCGATAAATGCGCTTTACCGTATGTTTGGTTCTGACAGAATGGTACTCATAAGCGATTCTATGCACGCAACGGGTCTTGGAGACGGAGAATATATCTTCGGCGGACAAAAGGTCGTAGTAAAGGACGGCACCGCAAGAACGCTTGAGGGTGCACTCGCAGGAAGCACGTCAACTCTTTTCTACTGCGTTAAGAAGGCTATGGAATTCGGCATATCAGCAGATGACGCCTTCAAGATGGCATCTGAAACACCCGCAAAAATGCTCGGTCTCAAAAAAGGCAAGATAGAGATCGGCTATGACGCTGAATTTATAGTCCTTGACGAAAATTACGATCTTGTGGACACCATTATCCTTCACTAAAGAAGCTGAAAGATACTCACCTGTAAGGTCAAATAAAACTCCCACAAACCAATTGATTGGTTTGTGGGAGTTTTTTATATAAATAGTCAATAATACAATTCTCAATACTGTGTTGACTCTTACATTAGAATAAAAGCTGATAATAAGACCTTCATTCTTCGTTTGGCATAAGCACTACTGCCTGCGATCCCATTGAGGTATAGCTGAGCTCCACATCTGCACGTGCTATTGCGGTGTATTCTTCATCCTTCAGCGGATCGCACACATAATAGTTGTCCTTATCGTAACCGATAAGCATAACGCAGTGCTGATTGCTCGGATAAAGATATACTTGATCACCGCCATAATCGAGCCACTGATATACTTCGCTTACGGGTGAACTATCCTGCGTTATCCATATTGCCACGGGAATCGAACGGTCTATAAAAGTCTCACACAGTACCGAAAGTTCCGCACCCGATACATTGAACGCTCTGTGAGTGCTGTTTTCCGTGACGGCAAGGTATGATTCAAGAGCATTTACAATTACGGGAGCAAAGCATCCCCAGCCACCGCTTTTTGAGGCAGGGTCTCCTGCGTATTTTTTCACAGGATTGGGCCCAAAACGTATGCCAAAGCGTATCTTCATATCTCCTTTTTCAAGATAATTTTCGATAAAGTCGGATTTTTCCGCACCGTACCCCGCATATTTCAGCAGCATGACCGCTGATACTGCCTCACAGCCGTTTGGATACTCGGGAAGCTGTGAGATATGCTCTGCATCAAGTATTCTCGGACGGATGTTGCCGTATTCGTACTCCTCAAGCAGATCGAGTACCTCCCCCGCCGACAGATATTCTTTCGTGGAAAGTAAACTTTCCGCAATACTGTCATAGTAAAGCATGTATATCTCCTCGGCAGTGTATTCTGCGCCGTGCTCGGTATCACTATTAAGCGTTTGTTCGGCCAAAGCAACGATATTTCTTTTTAGTTTTTCAAAACGTATTAAATATGATTCATAATCCTCAAATGATTCATACTCCGAATAGATAACATCAATATCGTCTGAATACTCCACCTTGTCGATATAATTGATTTCCAAAGGAGTCCACTCAAAGGAATATTCAACGAGCTTGCTAATATGTGATATAACGTCAAATTGCGAAAATAAAACTACGCTTTCATTGCCTTCTATAGGTATGAGTTCGTTTATTTCAGGCGAAAAAAGAGCATAGAGCTCGTTCTGTGAAACAAACATACTTATCAGATAATTATAGTAATACGCAAGGATATCCATCTTATTAAGTTCTCTGGCAGGTCTGTACACGGCAAATATCCATGAGTTTTCTAAAAATAAAAGTCCGGTTTCGCCTACCAAATTACGCGTAAGAGCCTCTGCCTCGCTTACCGTATAGGTCAAGGGCATAGATGAGGTCTGCGGCAAATACGCATGCGCAAAATTACGAAGAAAGTAGTTATCAGAGAAGATTATGTTTTTTGAGAAGTGATTCAATCTCATTTGGCCGAAGTAACCAAATGAAACAGCTATGATCGCTATGCACAGTGCGAGGATCACCACGCTCTGTATAATGACAGTCTTGCGCAAACGGCTGTCGGCATGAAAAGAAGCGGTAGCTTTTTTAATTTTCATAATCGGAAAGATCAATCTGGGCAAGGTCTGCGGGTTTTATTTTACCCTTCGTCTTTTCATAGTACGCAACGTTGTTGCGGAGCATAAAAAGGAACTGATTATTAGGTGTTCTGCCCTCTTTTTCGGATACAAAAAGAAATTTCTTCATCATCTCTGCATTCATACGCAGAGTAAATTCATATTCGTTTTTCATTTAATCCTCCGTTATTTAATCATCGCAAGAGTTGTCCTTATTTCCCTTGAATTCTCCGACCTTATAGAGCTGTTCAGAGAATTCATCCGAGGAGATCTCGCAATCCTTTGAAATATAATCCTTCATAGGCCGACTGCTGTAAAGCCATGCACTGACCAGCGCCGTAAGCGGCAAGGTAAGCAGGATTCCGATGCTGCCGACAAGAATCTTGAGCATTTCTACGATAATTATCTCGATATTGAAAAGATATACGGCATTTGCCCAGTTATTGTAAAAGTAAAGGAGAAGCGAGCACATTGAGCCACCCATATAGGCAAGAACGAGAGTATTTGACATCGTTCCGATAACGTCACGCCCTATATTAAGTCCCGAGCGGAAGAGCTCCCCCATCGTAGGCTTTCCAAGCTTTATCGCAAGCTCCTTGAGTGAAGCGGAAATATCTACCGCAACGTCCATTACAGCTCCTACCGAGCCGATTATGATAGAAGCGTATATAAGCGCTCGCAGATCAAGTCCGTCGCCTATATAAATCAGATATATCGAATGAGGGTCTGCGTTGCCTGTAATATTTATAAAGGCGTCGGTTATAAACGTCAGAAGAAGCGATGCAAGAACTCCTCCAACACATCCCGATGCCGCCGCAAGGCTCATTGGGCTTATTCCGTTGGTTATAACGAGCGTCATAACGATTATATAAACGCATACCGCAACAGCCCAGAAATATACGTTTCCTCCGGTCAGAACGGCAGGCATAAAGACAAAGACCACCGCAATTATCGTAAGTGCAAGTGAAAGCACCGTTTTTATTCCTTTTTTTCTGCCAAAAAGCACTAAAAGCAAGGCAAAAAGAAGCGCAAGAACAACTATTGCGTCAGAACGGACAAAATCAATGAAATTCCAGTTCTCCACGCCCTCAAAATGAGCAACAATAACGCTGTCACCAACCTCTACCGCACGGGGATTAAATGGGGTGTACGAACTGTAATTTTGAATTGCGGTAACTTTCTCACCCTTTCTGTCACCGCTCCTTATCTCAGCTTCAAAAAAGGTGTCGCTTGAGAGGACCTTGCCCTCATCATCATATTCGGACACGGTATCATTTATAGATACCACTCTTGCACGCAGATACAAATTTCCGTCTGCGGGTGCGTAAAAAGGCTCGTCACCGCCTGTCGCCGCAAAAAAGCCTACCGCAAGAACAACGATACAAACAAACACGGAAAAAGCGTATATAAGTATGCTTTTATTCTTTGCCATATATTGATTTCCTCGTCATCAAACAACGTCGCTCGGTGCGAGTCTTACGCGCTTCACCGAAAGACATCTCTTACTATCCGTATCAAGCTCAAAAACCGCTCCGCAAAGCACCGTCTCACCCTCTGCAACAGAGAAGCGCTGAGGCATATGGGTCTTGAATCTCTCTATTATAGGCTCAGGCGCCGAGCCGAGTATTCCGTTATCAGGGCCCGTCATTCCAAGGTCTGTTATATAACCCGTTCCGTGTGCCATCACCCTCTCGTCAGCCGTCTGGACGTGAGTGTGTGTTCCGAACACAATATTTATTCTTCCGTCAAAATTCATAGCCATAGCTATCTTCTCGGAAGTCGCTTCTGCGTGAAAATCAAGAAGAGAAATATCATATCTTCCCTCCTCTGCGGTAAGAATTTTCTCTACCGCTGTGAAAGGATTATCGAGAGGGTCAAGATATACCGTTCCCTGTGCGTTTATGCAGAGAAGACGATAACCGCACACGTTTATTATAGAATGACCGCATCCGGGCGTGGCGGCAGGGTAGTTTGCAGGGCGGATAATGCGGGAATCATCATCAAGCACCGAATAGATATCCCTTCTGCCCCAAACGTGATTTCCCGTGGTGATAAGGTCAACTCCGCCGTCAAGTAATGCCGTCGCTTCGTTCGCCCCTATGCCTCGGACGTCGCAAGCGTTCTCACCGTTTGCAATAACCGCATCGGCGCCGAGCATCCTGCGTATCTTCCACATATTATTTTTCAGATATTCAACGGCGGCAAGACCGACTATGTCTCCCACCGCAAGTATTTTAAGTATCATTCTCTACCCCTTACTATTTTACGTACACTCACGTGCGTATCAAGAAATGCGCAAACAAGAAATGAGAGGACTACACCGCATGCGCCTTGAAGAAGATTGGCCGGCACCTCCGTAAGTGTAGATATAAAACTGCCGTATATAAGTGACCCTGCAAGATAATAGCCTCCCGCATTTATTATGATAGCTAAGCCCATAGCAATAAAGTTACGGACGCAAAGCATTTTTCCTTTTTGAGTAAAGGCAAGAGTCATAAGCGCCTTTATGAGCGCTGTTGCAAGTATCCACTGCGGATATCCTGCCGCAAGATCGGCAAGGCCCGCACCGAGGGCTGCTGTAACAAGTGCTAAGGGGGATGGAAGTATAAGTGCCGCAAGACATACTGCGGCATCGCCTAAATGCACGTATCCCGTTGCTGTCGGGAGCTTCATATAGGAAGTCATAACGAATATAATAGCAGCGATAAGAGCCGCTCTTGTAAGGTGAGAAATACGAAAAGACTTATTGTTCACGGGGAAGCACGACCTTTCTAACAATCTGCTTTTATTATAAATCATAGTGTCTTATTTGTCAACAAAATAGCACAAAAAACAAGGGAGAATAGGCCGAAAAAGCGGTATTCTCCCTGTGCTTTTATATATCTCAATCGACAAGCTCCATAGTTATTCTTCTTGACGGAATATCAACGTCAGAGACCAAAACTCTGACCGACTGTCCAAGACGGTAAGACGTACGCCCAAAGGAAAGTATAAGATTTTTCTCATCAAATGAAAAGCGTCCGTCAAGACTTTCTATCGGAACAAGTCCCTCAATAGTATTCGGAAGCTGGACAAAAAGTCCAAATGACGTAACCGAGCTTATAACTCCATCAAATTCCTCGCCCACCTTATCCTTCATAAATATAGCCTTATAAAGATCATCTATCTCCCGCTCTGCCGAGAGAGCTTTTAATTCATTCTCACTTGAACGTGCCGCCGATTCACCTGCAAAGCTCGAAAGCTTTGACAATCTCTCACCCATAGCCTCACCGTGAAGCACAGCTTTTACTATGCGGTGAACAGAAAGGTCAGGATAGCGTCTGATTGGTGAGGTAAAGTGGCAATAAAGGTCTATCGCAAGACCGAAATGCGGTTCGGGGCGAGGAGAATACCTCGCCTTCATCATAGCACGAAGCATTACGCTTGAGAGCACTGCGCTTATATTCTTCTCTCTGCTCTCTCGCAAGACGGCAGAGAAGGCGGATGGATAAAGCTTTTTAGCACGCAGAGGACGCACGTCAAGCCCCATACCGACAGCAAACGAGGTGAAATTCTCGAGCTTTTCGGGAGAGGGCGGCTCGTGGACTCGGTAGACGCAGGGCATGGACATATCCGTAAGAAAGGTCGCAACTCCCTCGTTTGCCGAGAGCATAAACTGCTCTATCATCCTCTCACCGTCACCTCGCTCTCTTGCGCATATATCGACGGGAACACCGTTTTTGTCAAGCAGTATCACTGCTTCCTCTGTGTCAAGCTCAACGGCACCTCTTGCCTCCGAGCGCTTTTTGAGAATCCTATATAGCTTATACATTTCATCAAGCATAGGCTTAACAACAGCATATTTTTCTGCAAATTCGGACCTTTCACCATTTTCGAGAATATCGTTTATCTCACTGTAAACGCCTCTTACCCGTGAGCGGATAACAGTTTCACAGAGCTCAGTCTGAAGGATATTTCCCTCACTATCAAGCGTCATAAAGGCAGAAAGCGCATAGCGGTCAAGGCCGCCGCCGAGAGAACAGGCGCCGTTTGAAAGGCTCTTTGGCAGCATAGGAACGACCTTATCGGTAAAATAGACGCTCGTTCCTCTTCTCATAGCACATCTGTCGGTAAGGCTTCCCTCTTTTACGTACTCGGATACGTCCGCTATATGAACTCCGAGTCTGTATTTTTCACCTATTCTTTCAAGAGAGATAGCATCGTCAAGGTCCTTTGCATCCGCACCGTCGATGGTGAATATGACCATGTCTCTAAGGTCTCGTCTATCGCCTATCTCTATACTTCTTGCGGCAAGACGGTCGGATTCCTCTATCACGTCTGCATCAAATTCGGTCTCGATACCGTTCTCGGCAAGAATTGCGGCGTAGTTCGCCTGCTTTGTGTGAGAAGCTCCGAAATTTCTTACTATCTCACCGCAAAGATCGTTCTTCTCGGACGGGAAACGGGTAATTTTTATCTCCACCTTGTCGCCCGCCTTTACACCGAGCTTTTCCGCCTCGACAGGTGAGACAAAAACAGAATAGGGGAGCTTTTTGGAATCGGGATTTACAAATCCGATCGGGTAAGACTTCTTGCCACGCCTTTCGGCCATCTCATAATATATTCCAACTATCGTTTCACTCTCAAGTCTACGCTCCTTTATGAGCACTACCTCACCCTCGGGACCTTTTCTCGCTTCGTTTTTTATGGGATAAAGTTTTCCGTTTCTGCCACGCTTTAGCTTATTGCCGTCATAATGCTTATGCCCTCTGTTGTCCCTGTCGGTCTTCTTGGCAAGTACCTTATCTCCGTCGAGTGCATATGCCGTTTTCTTTGCCGGAATAAAAATATCCTCACCGCCGTCATCGGGAGTGACAAAGCCAAAATTCTTTGACGTTCCTCTGAAAACTCCGCTGATAATACCAACGCTTGATACGGGTGCTATCTTTCCTTTTTTTGTAAGGGCTATATCTCCTACCCTTGCCATCTCTTTTATAAGCGTTTCAAAGGCTATTTCATCCTCGGGGGATATGCCCAAAAGATTCATCATATCCCAGATATATAACGGCTTATATTCGGGATCGTTTATTATCTCTTCTATCTGTCTGCTGTATTTTTCAATATTCATTAAATTCTCCGTTTTAGACGTATTCATTTCTTATTATTTGTTATATTCACTCTAAAAAAACGTATGAAAGCAAAAAAGCATCCGCAAGCGGATGCTTTTGTGGCGCGCCATGCAGGATTCGAACCTGCGACCTACCGGTTCGTAGCCGGGCACTCTATCCACTGAGCTAATGGCGCATATAAGGTCGGTTTTCATCCGACACCACAGTATTTTATCACATTCCGCCCCGTTTGTCAAGAGTATTTGAGAAAAATATCCTAAAAAACACCTGCTATCATTTATTTTCTCTTTTTCGGGCAAAAATTTTAATATAGCATTGAAAAAAGGTGTGCAAGATGATATAATTATCTAAAAGAAACAGAAAGGGATACCGCTTATGAAGAAACGCATTCTCGTTGTCAGCAGCGCTAATATGGATTTCGTTATGAACGTCTCCCGTCTTCCGTTCCCCGGAGAGACCGTTATAGAAAAGGGTGAGTATGAGCTCATTCCGGGCGGAAAAGGGGGAAACTCCGCACTCGCAGTCGAGCGTCTTGGCGGTGATTGCGTATTCTGTGCAAAGCTTGGCCGTGACGCAAACGGAGAAGCCCTCAGAGCGCTCTATGCTTCAGAGGGAATAAATCTCTCGGCACTCCGCTCAACCCCCGATGCACCGACAGGCCTTGCCGCAATAACGGTAGAGAATGACGGCACGAATAGAATAAGTATCTTCCCCGGTGCCAACGCATATCTTAACTCAGACGATGCCGAGGAAGCACTTCTCTGCTATCCCGATGCACTTCTGATGCAATTTGAGATACCCGATGAGGCGATCCTTACCGCCGCTCATTTTGCGGCAAAGAAAAATATCCCCATCGTTATAGACGCAGGCCCGGCCAGACCGGATTTCCCCTTTGACAGACTCCCGCCTCTTGAAATATTCTCTCCGAATGAGGTTGAGACCGAAATATATACGGGTATAAATCCCAATTCCGCTGACAACGCTCTTCGTGCCGCAGTTGCACTCCAGAAGATAGTAAAGTCTCACTACTACGTCATAAAGCTCGGAAACAGAGGGGCACTAGTCTACGACGGAAAATATTATAATATTGCATCGCCATATGAGGTAAAGGCAGTAGACACCACCGCTGCCGGCGACAGCTTTACAGCCGCACTCACACTTGAATATCTTAGAAGCGGAAATATTATGCGTGCCGCAAGATACGCAAATGCAGTCGGTGCTATGGTCGTAAGCCGCCTTGGCGCAAGCTCGTCTATACCAAACGAAAAACAGTTATCTGAATTTATTGCCGCACGGGGCATAGAGCTCTGATGCGCCCGGAAAGGATATTACTATGAAAAAAATAATTCTTGTACTTTTATGTGTCACTCTTCTCTTCGCTCTTATCTCCTGCGGAGAGGATAAAAATCCCTCCGATGTTGGCACCGATACCGACGTAAATGCTGTAGAGACAGAGCCACCGATACGAGTCATTGACGAGATTTACGGAATGTTTGACGAGCAGTATGATTTTATCTATGAGGATATTTGCCTCATACCGGGTACGTTCACCTCGGATAGCTCATTCTATTCTCTGCTTGACGAGAGGACATCTGAATATCCTGTGTCAGACGTAGAAAAATACTCATCCCGCACTCCTACGATACGCTATCTTGTTGAAAAAATGGGACTTAGCGAAGAAGACGTTAAGAATTATTATTCCGCAGCAGCAGAAGCAGGAGCTTACGAGTCCTCCCCCACCGATAATATTATATCCCTTATCGCAGGAAACAATACCGCCGCAGTAATGGATGCCTGCGCTCACCTCTCGGCACTCGCAAAAGGGGGCAGAGTATTTACACTGCGTACGCTTCTTTCGAATGACCTATCCGAGTACGGCGTAACGGATGACGATATCAAGGCAACGGTAAATAGAGCCAAGGAATACTATGGAAGCGCACTGCTCCGTGAAGAAAATCTCACGGACGAAATGGCGGAAAAGCTGACCGCTCTCGGATTTGAGGTTATAAAGGAGAAGGTCGGCTCACTTTGCTCTGTTCACTCCGACGAATATCACACTATCCCCGAGGCTCTTTTAAAGACAGTTGACAGCGCTGCCTTTGAGGCATGGAAAAAGAACTCTTCCTCTCCCTCAGATGACTGCACAGAGGGCGTAAGCATAGTATCCTTTGTAAAAGAATTCTCAATCTCCAAGGAGAGCTTTATAGAGATATACAACGCAGAGGGAGGAACTCTCGGCAACTATAACGCAGACGTTATCTACGGAGACGAGGCTGACGCTTATTACAGAGAAAAGCATGCCGCACTTGAGGCTGATATCGCCGCAGACCGCGCAATAGCCGCTCTCAAAGCGAAAATATCCGAGGATAAGGGAATGAGCGACTTTATAACGAACGTTCACGAATTCTCTCTCGCTGAAATAGTCCTTATGCTTGATAATGACAGCGCTTATTTCGCTACGTTATCAAATCTTACGGCAGACCTGCCCGATCTCTCATTCGAGAAGATTTATTCCGAGAGCAGTAAGCTCCTTAATATGATAGGAAAGCGCTCGGTCTATTACATAGATAGATACGTATCCGGACGACATACGTTTGAAGCTCCGTACGAAGCACATCAAGCACTCTCTAAATAAAAATAAGAGCCGCGGTTTATTTACGCGGCTCTGTTTTTAACTTTTTCTGTATTCTGCTCGCCATTCAAGCGGCGTCATACCCGTTTGCGCTCTGAAAACGTTGATAAAATAACTGAGATTATTAAATCCGGCAGAGAGAGCAACGTCAGTCACGGTAAGCGAGGTGCTCTGCAAAAGCAACTCTGCGTCCTTTACCTTAAGCTCGTTGCAATAACCTTTCAGAGTTTTCCCCGATCTTTTTTTAAAGGTGTGGCTTATATAAGACGGGCTGTAGCCAAGCTCCTTCGAAAGCTCACTCAACGTTATAGAATGATTCTTCTCGACCGCTAACGTCATCTTTCGGTACGGATCGGCAGGTACTCTGCTCACACCCTTTGCAAAAAACTCGGAAAGCATGAGAGAAAGAGGAGAAAGCAGAGTGTCAAGAAGCTCACTCGGGGGCGCTTCAAGGGAAAGACAGCTTGTATATTGACCGTCACACTCTGAGCCTGCTGTGGAGGTTGCGTATCCGCTCGCACATATAAATCCGACGACATTTTCACCCAGCTTTATTCTGTGCACATACTGCCTGAC
>SVUB01000014.1 GCA_015063495.1 Oscillospiraceae bacterium | reverse complement strand
CTTGGCAAACGTAAGAAACAAATCGAGTAAGATATTCATTCCTATTCGCCCTCCTTCCGGTATTCGCATTGGCAGACCGTCCTATCTCGATCAATGGTAAGGGATGCAGATCTCATCAATTCAAACTGTTCGGCAAGGTAATCTACGGCATCCTGTAAAGGGAGATAATGTGTATGGTAGCCATATTTTTCTCCATAAACCAAACCCTGCTATTATGAAAAACGGAAAGCAACATGATTTAGGTCATGCGCTTCCCGTTTTTGTTATGCTGTTTTATTGGCACGCCCTCTGCAGCAGTCCCTTTTTATCAATTGTTTCGATATTCAATTCCGTTGTCTATTGCAAAGTGCTCGGCGTAGGAGCCACTCTCGCAGTAGATAACTACGTCACCTGAGCCTTCAAAGGCATCCGCAGCTATATCCTTTACAGTTGTGGGGATATATACTGCTGTAAGTGATGCGCAGTTACTCATTGCGCCCGAACCGATAGAAGTAATTCCTGCAGAGAGACGTACCTCTGTAAGATTACTCTTTGCGGCAAATGCATCCTTTCCGATAGAGGTGACCTTAACTCCGTCGAGTCTCTCGGCTACCGATATGCTTGACGGGTCTCCGTCGTATCCTGTTACAGTCAGAGCCTTGCTCTTATAGCTGTAAAGTATACTGTTATCCTGCTCGGTTATTCTCTCGCTTTCAAGAATATCATCCTTTGTGTCGGGAGTGCTTACGGCGGGAGTAGTTGTTTCCTCTTTTTTAGTTGTATCTTCTTTTTTTGCGGTGGTGTCTTCTTCCCTCTTGGTAGTGTCGGCAGAAGTGTCGGCTTTTTCTGTATCCTTTTCGGTATCGGGAGCCTCGGTGTCACTTTCTGCTTCCGGTTCCTTTGTTTCGACTATCTCACCGGTGCTGTCTGAGGGTTCGGTGGAAGGCTCTGTGTCGACAGGTGTCTGAGTCGTTCCGGGGGTGATTATTAAGCTGTCTGTTTCGGTTCCCGATGCAGGATATTCCGCTTTGAATATAATGCCGTCAAGGCAACCGGAAAGTATGCAGACTGCTGCCAAAATGATAATTATCATCACTGCAAACGCTGCAAAATAAGCTCTGTAACCGATGTCTGTACCCGATGTCTTCTTTGCCATTTTTATGCCCTCCGCTCGTAGTTTATACCTTAATTATAAACTCAAAAAATGGTCATGTCAAGGATAAAAAGGTTAATTGATAGACTTTTGAAACATTTTTCCTTGCCAAAGGTCATTTTCAAACATTTTCTTGTCGATATCGTTGAGTACTGTGACCTTTTTTGCGCTCCATAAAGGTGCAAGCAGGGAGGAAGCCATACCGTCTCCCGTAAGACGTCCTATAACCGTATCCTCGGGCAGAAGTGTCAGTGCTTCACAGACAGTATCGATATAGTCCTGCCTTTCCATAGGGGTATAGGCTCCGCTTTTATACAATTCTGCGAGCTTTGTCCCCTCTATTACGTGCATAAGATGTATTTTGACTGCATTTGGGTGAAGCTTTGCCACTTCGGCTGTACTGTGCAGCATCATTTCTTTTGTTTCGTCGGGCAGACCGAATATAAGATGAATACATATCTCTACCCTTGGTGCCCCTCTGCGAAGTCTATTATAACCGTCTCTGAAGATCTCATAAGTATGCCCTCTGTTGATAAAGTTTGCAACGTCGTCATTTACTGTCTGAAGGCCCAGCTCTACTGTTACGTCTATTCTCTCTGAAAGCTCATTTATATAAGCTATAACCCCATCATCAAGGCAATCTGCTCTTGTAGCGATGCTTATGCCTACAACTCCCGGAAGCGAAATTGCTCCCTCAAATTTAGACTTAAGTACCTCAAGTGGGGCATATGTGTTCGTGTGCGCCTGAAAATATGCGATACAGCGTTCCGTGCTCCATTTTGATGAGAGCTTCTCTCTTGTAAGGCGGTACTGCTCACTGATAGAGAGGGCGGGGGACTCAGCAAAATCTCCGCTTCCTCTGCCCGAACAGTATATACAGCCGCCTGTGCCACATCTGCCGTCGATATTAGGGCAGGTAAAACCCGCATCAAGCGGTATTTTTGCGCACTTTCCACCGTACTTTTTCTTCATATAGTAGTCGTAAGTCAGGTAGCGCTTATTCGAATCTGAATAAGGATAAGGATTTATATCTCTTTGCTTCATTTTTACCTTTAAGGAAAGGCTACCGAGAACGGTAGCCTTTTTCGCTTTATTTATTAAGAAGTTTTTCTAGTGCCGCAAGCTTAACGCAGCAAACGAATACCTCCATTGCCGCAACAAGCTCTTCATCGGATGGGAATGTGGGAGCGATACGGATATTTCTGTCTCTGGGGTCATTTCCGTAGGGGAAGGTTGCACCAACTGTTGTAAGAGTTACGCCGGCCGCTTTTGCAAGCTCGTATGTTCTTTTTGCGCATCCGTCCATTGTGTTAAAGCTTACGAAATAACCGCCGAGAGGATTGGTCCATTCTGCAATTCCGGCATCGCCCAGCTCCTCGCTGAGAATTTCAAGAACAGCGTCGAATTTCGGTCTGATAAGATCAGCGAGCTTCATCATATGTGCTCGGATATTCTCAACGCTCTTGAAATATTTAACGTGCCTTATCTGATTTATCTTGTCAAAGCCGATGGTCTGAACTCCCATGATGGGCTTGATGAATTTAAGGTTGTTGGGACTTGATCCGAAAATTGCAACACCGGAGCCGGGGAAGGATATTTTTGAGGTAGAAGCAAAGAAGAAGATTCTGTCTTCATTCCCGTGCTTTTCAGCCTCTGCATAGATATTGAGAAGGTTATCTCTCTTATCGGGATAAAGGTCGTGAACGATGTAGGCGTTATCCCAGAAAATTCTGAAATCATTTGCGGCGCACTTCATAGTTGCAAGACGTCGAACTGTTTCGTCGGAATATGTAATTCCTTCGGGATTTGAATATTTGGGACAGCACCAGATACCCTTAATTGCGGAATCGGATGCAACGTATTTTTCAACCGCATCCATATCGGGTCCTGTGGGAGTCATATTGACCGTTATCATCTCGATTCCCAGAGATTCGCAAATTGCAAAATGGCGGTCATAGCCGGGGGCAGGGCATATAAATTTAACCTTATCAAGCTTGCACCAAGGCTTTTCGCTGCCGTAAACGCCATAGAGCATTGCTCTTGCAACTGCATCGTACATAAGGTTAAGGCTTGAGTTTCCGCAAACTACAATATTATCATCGGGAACGTCAAAAAGCTCTGCAAAAAGTCTCTTTGCCTCGGGGATTCCGTCAAGGATACCGTAGTTACGGCAGTCGAAGCCTGCCTCGGACACGCAATCTTCGCCCGTTGCGATGACATCAAGCATGCCCTCAAGCATATCAAGCTGCTTTTTGCCGGGCTTTCCTCTTGAAAGATCAAGTGAGAGACCAAGGCTCTTATATTTTTCATACTGTTTTGTTGTCTTTTTATAGAGCGTTTCGAGCTCGCTTGGGGGAAGAGAAGTATAATTCATTTCAGTCACCTTTCGGATATATATTAGAAATCAGCATTTCCCGTAGTTCTCGGGAAGAGCTCAACGTCACGAATGTTTGTGATGCCTGTGATATACATAATGAGACGCTCAAAGCCGAGACCAAATCCTGCATGCTTTGTTCCGCCGTATTTGCGGAGCTCAAGATACCACCAATAGTCCTTTTCATCAAGACCGAGACTCTTTATAGCGTCTGTGAGAATGTCAAGACGCTCCTCACGCTGAGAACCGCCGATAAGCTCACCTACACCGGGAACGAGCATATCCATTGCGGCAACGGTCTTGCCGTCGTCGTTGCGGCGCATATAGAAGGCCTTTATTTCCTTTGGATAATCCGTAACGAAAACAGGCTTCTTGAATATCTGCTCTGTGAGGTATCTCTCGTGCTCTGTCTGGAGGTCTATGCCCCATTCAACAGGATACTCAAAGTCATGACCGCTCTTCTTAAGCAGCTCAACGGCCTCGGTATAGGTAACTCTGCCGAAATCGCTGTTTACAAGGTCGGTGAGTCTCTGAAGCACGGTCTTGTCGATTCTCTGATTAAAGAATTCAAGCTCCTTCGGGCATTCCTTCATAACGTAGCGAAGAACGTATTTTACCATATCCTCGGCGAGCTTCATATCGTCCTCAAGGTCTGCAAAAGCGATCTCGGGCTCTACCATCCAGAATTCAGCCGCATGTCTCTGTGTATAAGAGACCTCAGCACGGAATGTGGGGCCGAAGGTATAGATGCCGCCGTAAGCAAGTGCAAAGCACTCGGCATTGAGCTGACCGGAAACCGTAAGACTTGCCTTCTTTCCGAAGAAGTCCTTGGAGTAATCTACCTCTCCATCCTCTGTAAGAGGAGGATTTTTGGGGTCAAGAGTGGTTACTCTGAACATTTCTCCCGCACCCTCGCAGTCAGAGCTTGTTATAAGAGGAGTCTGTGCATAAACGAAGCCTCTCTCCTGGAAGAACTTATGGATAGCGTAAGCCGCTACGGAACGCACACGGAACACTGCATAATATGTGTTAGCTCTCGGACGAAGATGTGCGATAGTACGCAGATATTCGGGAGTGTGGCGCTTATTCTGAATAGGATAATCGGGGGTGGACTTACCCTCGACCTCTACCTCTTTTGCGTGAAGCTCAAAGGGCTGAGGTGCATCGGGAGTCATGACGAGAGTTCCCTTTACGATAAGTGCCGCACCGATATTCTGGGAAGCTATCTCCTTGTAATTATTTATCTTGGTACTTTCTATAACGACCTGAAGATTTGTAAAATAACTTCCGTCATTAAGCATTATGAACCCAAATGCGTTGCTTGTGCGGATATTTCTTGCCCAACCTGCAACTGTTATCTCTTTGCCTTCATAGTCGGCAGGGGCGGTGAAGATTGATTTCAGAACTACTCTGTCCATGATATGTCCTCCTTTTTTGATTTCATATATCAATTTTTTTAATTATCTTGCAAGTTTCTCAAGACCTGAACAGCATAACAGAAATATTATATACATATTTTATTAAATAATCAACCAAAATTGCATAATTTTAACTTAATTTAATCACTTTGTTTACACATTATTCGCATTCGTCCAAAAATCCTCGGCGATTTTTGCAAGTTCTGACGGAGAACTTGCAAAATTTATCTTATCCCAGTGCTCGGGGAATAGCATTTTGTACTGCGGGGTGGCGTATCTGTCGTCGATAAGCACTACGATGCCCTTGTCGGTTTCACGCCTGATAACTCTGCCCGATGCCTGAAGGACCTTGTTCATGCCCGGATAAGTATAAGCGTAATCGTAGCCGCATTCGTACTTGAAATCGTAAAAATCACGGATTATATTAAGCTCATTTGAAAGCTGTGGAAGTCCCACACCGACGATTATACTGCCTATAAGGCGGCTTCCGGGCAGATCCACGCCCTCGGAAAAGCTTCCGCCGAGAACACAGAATCCGATACGTAGAATACCACTATCCGCACCGAAAAAGTTTAAGAAGGTCTCTTTTTCAGCGTGTGTCATTCCTCTTTTCTGAACGAGAATATTTACTGCCGGAAATTTGTGAGTAAAATGCTTTGCGACGTCTTCCATGTAGCTGTAAGAGGGGAAGTAAACGATATAATTTCCTTTCTTCGGAAGAACCGCCGCGCCGATAGTCACGGCTACCTTTGATGCGCTCTTTTCTCTGTCCTCGTGCCTTGTGCTGATGTTTGTTACAGCGGTTACCGAGAGGTTTTCTCTTGGAAAAGGTGATGGCAGGGACAGCTTAACAGCCTTTTCTGCACCGCCTAGAATATCTACAAAGTAATCTGTGGGTGCAAGCGTTGCCGAGAAGAGCACCGAAGCGCGCGCAAGATTCATCTTTTCGTTAAGCACTCCGGATGGATCTATACAATAAATTTTTGCGGTAATATTGCCGCCCTCAACAAGAATATACGTTCTGAAATGCTCGTCGTAATAATCGAGTGCCGAAAGATATGCTTTAATTTCGACCAAAAGCTCGGAGAGTGAGTCGCATAGCGGCTCGCCCGAATGCCTTTTTGAATAAAGCTCAAGAGAAACAGTAAATTTTTGAAGCTTTTCCGAAAAAGTCTTAAGCGGGGACGTGCTGAAATAAAAGCCTCTTTCATTTCCGCTCTCGTCCTTTGTCATATTATCCGAACAGTATTTTTTCAGCGCATAAAATGCGCGCATAACGTCCTCAAATGCAGAGTTGAGCTTTTTTTCGTCCTTCGGTATAACCGAATAGTGAGTTTCAAAAAGGCGCAGGTCGATTTCCGCCGAATACATATCTCTTGCTCTGTCTGCAAGATTGTGAGCCTCGTCTGTCAGAAAAACGTAATTTTCCCCTTTTTTATCCGAAAGCTCACCAAAATACCTGCGAAGTGAAACTGCGGGGTCGAAAACGTAGTTATAGTCGCATATGATTATATCACAGTGCTCGCTCAGATCCAGCGATAGCTCATAAGGGCAGACGTTGTACTTTCTTGCCGTTTCTGTGACGAGCGCAGGGGTATATCCGTTTGCAGATGTGAGCAGCTCATAGAGCGCATCGCGTGAGCGACTGTAATATCCCTTTGCCTTATCGCATCTGCCGGGGGTGCAGAAAGCGCTGACTCTGCCGCCAATGGCTTTTACGTCGGGGAGTGAGCACATTTGTTCCTTGGAATTAAGAATAATAGCCTGGAGTGAGGCTCCTGCCTCAAACATTTTTTTAACTGCAGAGAACGCTTCACGCCTTGTACTTGCCTTTGCAGTTAAATAGAAGATCTTGTCGCAAAGTCCGGCTCCGAGAGCCTTTACCGAAGGATAAAGAACGGATATGGTCTTTCCTATGCCTGTTGGAGCAACGGCAAAAAGGCGTCTTCCGTCGTGTATGGTGCGATAGCACTCCTCAATAAGCTCTCTCTGTCCTTCTCTCATACTTTTGAAAGGGAAGCGTATAGCGGTAAGTGAATCGTGGGCGCTTGTTGCCTTATTTACACAGAGCTTGGCAAATCTCTCTATTTTTATGATGAGCCACATAAATTGACGGGAGAGAACGCTTGTGTTATATTCCTTTTCGGTTATGCGAATTTTTTTATTATCTGTGCTCACGGATACGGTGCGAAGCTTTATGCTTTCCGCATCGTATTCAGATGCCGCAAAAAGCGCCGAGCAAAGACTTTTTGCTTCGAGGACGGGGTTGCTTCTTGTTTTAGCAGACTTTAGCACGTAAATGGCAAGCTCTCCATCTTTTTTGAGAACACCATCGACTTTTGTGCTCACCTCATAATGAAGTCCGCTTACAGAGCAGGTAAAGCAAAGCTCCTTGTCGGGGGTGAAGAATATACCAAGCTCCCGCGCGAGCTTGTCACGCACGTTTTGTCTTGTGCTTTCGGTTATGTCAGCATTGTGTGTACCGAGACTGCCAAAACCCATTGCGGTCTCGCACAGCTCGTCAAGCGAGAGTTTTATGGCAGCGTTATCCTCATTATAAAACATTTTTCTTCCCCCTTTCTTCCTATATCTACAATATTTTATCATATGCCCGACTACAAGTCAAGGTTTTAGGTCGGCTTTTGTGACGGGAATGTGAAATTGCCAAAAATTTAGGGGTACCATTTTACCCGCTTTGCGATTATAATGTATATTAAGAGAGGTACTTTTTTTGGGGCAAAACATCGGAAAGGAGTAGACGTTTCCGCTCTTATAGCGGAAGAGAGTGACAATATTGCCATGGAACTGATTTTGATAAGTGACAGCAAGCTGAAGATCATGCTTACGAGCGACGATATGAAGGAATATTCTATTGACTACAGTACGCTTGATTATGAGAATACAGAGACGAGACGTGCCTTCTGGAGCATACTTGACGAGGCAAAGCACCGCACGGGTTTTGACGCCGCAAGTGAGAAGGTGTTTGTTCAGGTCTACCCTTCAAGGGGCGGCGGATGCGAGATGTACGTAACAAAGCTTGGAATATTCTCGGATAGAAAACCGGGAGATCTTGAGGAGGATATACGTATAAATGAAATTGCGCCGAGAACGGGAGGAGGCAAAGGCGTGAAAAAATGCTCGTACATAACGACAAATGAGACCGTTGAGGATTCCCACTCTATTGGGAATGACAGAACAGTGTTTAGGTTTGAGGAGCTGGATACGCTTCTCAGCGCATGTAAAAGACTTTTCTTATTGGGCTATGCGGGCGAGAGCTCTGCGTATTCCGATAAGAGCGCTTTTTATCTCCTTTTCCAATCGCAAAAGAGAAAACGAATCGGAAGCTGTATAAAGGTTAGGGATCTTATTTTGGAATATGCAGAGGAGCTCTCTGCTGATTCGTTTGAACTGTATATAGGAGAGCACGGAAGATGCATCTGTGCTCCGGATGCAATATCCACACTGGGGAAGCTCTGATTAGACTGTTCTACTAGGTAAACCTATCATTTGTTTTTGCCCTTTATGAAGGGCGCAAAGTCTTGGATCTTGAATGTTTATGTTTTACTTTCCTGATCCGGCGTTGCAGTTGATTGTGCATTATTACTAATACCTCAGGTTGTTCTCTTTCGGCCTCAAATTACAACTTTATTGCTAAATGGTGATATGATTTTGCTATATTTACGTATTTTTTAAGAAAATATTGACAATATAATCTTCCGAGGGTATAATGAATTATCCTGAAACGAGGGAGGCTGAAAGCATATGGAGAATCATATATACATAACGGAAATAAGCACCGTAGTGAAGATGGCTTTAGAACATCCCCCCGAATCTGTTCGTTGCGATTCGGAAATGTTAAATCATGAAATCTTTATGTGCACAAAAGGTTCAGCTGATATCTCATATGGTGATAAAAAATTTAACATTTCAGAAGGGTGCATAGTTTTCCTTCAGAAATATGAGAAGAATGAATATACGGTTGATAAGATTGAGGATTTTGAATGTATAGAGATATATTTTGATTCCAATCTGCCTATATTTGGCGAAACGCATATGATAAATACGAACTCAAATGTTTATATCAGAGGCTTGTTCGAGAGAATCGTTCAAATATGGAAGTTCAAAAGCTCAGGATACTATTACAAGTGTTTGTCTATATTTTATGAATTGCTCTCAGAGATAATAAGATTGCAGGATGAATATGTTCCGGGTGAAAGATATGATAAAATAAAGCCCGGTGTTAAATATCTGCAGGAGCATTGCTTTGATAAGAATATAGACTATTACACGCCTGCTTCTCTCAGTAATATAAGCTATACATATTTTAAGAGAATATTTATTAAGAAAATTGGTGTTACTCCGATTCAGTATATCGTAAAGCTTCGAATGGATAGAGCAATAGAACTGCTGAAAACAAAAAGGTATACTATAACCGAGATTGCGGATATGTGCGGATATGAGAACGTATATTATTTTTCAAGGGTTTTCAAAAAGCACACAGGAGTTGCTCCACGTTGGTACATTCCATAATCATAATTCTATAGACGCGGCGGTGCTCCTGTTTGAGTACTGCCGCGCTAGCTTTTACCATAAGGGTAATTGTGCACAAAGTAATTGTGTTAGTGAGGGCCAGCTTATTGTGTAATATACCAAAAATGATGTGAGGGAAAAAAAACTTCAAAATTCTATTGACAAAATTCGGAAAAAAATGTATTATAATATACGGTTAGCATATGCTAACTCGAAACTGATCGACGGAGGATTATTTGATGAAAACTCTGAAAGAAGTAAAAGTAGGAAGCACCGCCAAGGTCGTAAAGCTTCATGGAGAAGGAGCTGTAAGGCGCAGAATAATGGATATGGGTCTGACCAAGGGCGTCGAGATATACGTGCGTAAAGTTGCGCCACTCGGTGATCCTATCGAAATACATCTAAGAGGGTACGAGTTATCGCTCCGTCGTGCAGATGCAGAGATGGTAGAGGTAGAATAAGAACCTTTAGGGGATATTTCCCCTTTTTAAAAGATTATAAGTTAGCCGTGGCTAACACCGAATGAAAGGATTTATGTATGGAGCTCAAAATAGCCCTTGCAGGCAACCCCAACTGCGGTAAAACCACACTTTTTAACGCACTGACGGGTTCAAATCAATACGTTGGAAACTGGCCCGGAGTTACGGTTGAAAAGAAAGAGGGAAAGCTGAAAAAGCAACCCGATATCACGATAACCGATCTCCCGGGTATATATTCTCTTTCTCCCTACACGCTTGAAGAGGTGGTTGCGAGAAATTATCTTGTGGATGAGGCTCCGGATGCGATACTCAACATAGTTGACGGCACTAACCTTGAGAGAAACCTTTATCTTACTACGCAGCTCATGGAGCTCGGTATACCTGTCGTCGTTGCCATCAATATGATGGATATAGTAAACAAGAACGGCGACAAGATAAATATAGAGGAGCTGAGCCGCGGCCTTTCCTGTCCGGTAGTAGACATCTCTGCGCTTAAGGGAGACGGCATACAGGACGCAGCGGATCTGGCGATTGAGGCAGCAAAGGGCGGCAAAAGGATACCCACTCATATCTTTTCCGGTACTGTTGAGCACGCCATTGCCCATATTGAGGAAGTGGCAGTTCACGGAATGCCTGAGGAGAGGCAGAGATGGTATGCTATCAAGATCTTTGAGAGGGATGCAAAGGTGCTCTCACAGCTTGAGCTTGATGAGAGTAAGCTTGCGCATATAGAAAAGGATATTGCGGCGGTCGAGCGTGAGCTTGACGATGACGCCGAGGCTGTTATAACAAACGAGAGATACGTATACATAGAAAAGCTGATGAAGGTCTGCTATAAGAAAAAGGATCTGAGCAGAATAACACTCTCGGATAAGATAGACAGGATTGTAACGAACAGAATCCTTGCGCTTCCTATCTTTGCTGTGGTAATGTTTTTTGTTTATGCGATCGCTATGGGAAGCTATCCGTTTTCTATCGGTACTATCGGTACCGACTGGGCAAACGACGTTCTTTTTGGAGAAATAGTTCCGTCCTTCTTTAACAGCTTTCTACTTGACGGGGCAGGGGATCCTATAATTGCTCCTTGGCTCTACGGGCTTATTATGGAGGGTATTATAGGCGGCGTCGGTGCGGTGCTTGGGTTTGTTCCTCAGCTTATGGTGCTCTATCTGCTCCTCGCTATAATCGAGGACTGCGGATATATGTCAAGAGTTGCGTTCATTATGGATAAGATATTCCGCAAGTTTGGTCTTTCGGGTAAATCCTTTATTCCTATGCTCGTTGCAACGGGATGCGGTGTTACCGGAATTATGTCCTCGAGAACTATCGATCAGGACCGTGACCGCAAGATGACAATAATAACAACCGGATTTGTTCCCTGTAGTGCAAAAATGCCTATCGTCGGACTTTTTGCAGGCGCTATTTTCGGTAACTCCGCCCTTGTGGCAACGTCTGCATTCTTTATTGGTATCGGGGCAGTAGTTATTTCGGGCATAATACTTAAGAAATTCAAGGCCTTTGCCGGTGATCCCGCTCCTTTCGTTATGGAGCTTCCGATTTATCACGCACCGTCACCTACCGGTGTTCTCAGAGCGACCTGGGAGCGTGGTTGGTCATTTATCAAGCGTGCGGGCACTGTGATTCTGCTTTCAACCGTTATTTTGTGGTTCCTTCAGGGCTACGGATTTACAGATGGAAGATTCGGAGCTGTAGATGACAATAATCATTCGCTTCTGGCACTTCTCGGTAACGCTATTGCCTGGCTGTTCTATCCTATCGGATGGATGGGTGATATGGCCTGGAAGGCTACCGTTGCGACTCTTACCGGCCTTATTGCAAAGGAGGAGGTCGTTGCGACATTCGGTACTCTTTATGGTGTAGAGGTCGGTGAGACAGGCGAGGAGATATGGAACTATGTCAGAAACGATTTTAGCGCTCTTTCCGCCTATAGCTTCATGATATTCAATCTTCTTTGCGCTCCTTGCTTTGGTGCCATAGGAGCTATAAGACGCGAGATGAATAACTGGCGCTGGACAGCATTTACAATAACCTATATGTGCGTTTTTGCATATGTGATATCTCTTATCGTTTATCAGCTTGGCGGGCTTATCACGGGCGAGACTGCATTTGGCATCTTCACGGTAGTATCTTTAATATTCCTTGCGGCTCTCGTATACCTGCTTGTTCGCAAGAATAAATACAATAAGACTAATAAGCTTTAATTTTAACTTAAAGAGGTGGTTTTATGTGGCCTACGATTATTGTGGCGTCTGTAATCGGCGCTCTGCTCGTAGCTATTGTAGTAAATCAGATAGTAAATAAGAAAAAAGGGAAGAGATGCTGCGGCTCGTGCACGGGATGTGCTATGCGGGACAGCTGTCATCCCGATAAATAAAAGAATGGAACTGACGAAAGTCAGTTCCATTCTTTTGTATATTCGGGTAAAAATTCGGGTGATATAGTGTTTGTGACGTAAGAGCGGAGCTTATCGAGCGTCGTTGATCTTCCGTAATATGAGAGCCCGATGCTCTTTGCCATATCATCTGTAAAATCCTTCACCAGATGTATCGAATTCTTATAGAACGAGCGGTTGTAATAGTATACAGTCGGAACAAGGATAGGATTTTGAATTGAGATCTCGCCTTTTTTGCGTACAATATCGAAGGTGATTATACCGCCGACGAGATTATAGTCGTGATCCTGCTCTGCGGCGATATTTCCGAGAGAATATACGCAGAGGGTTCTGTGTCCATCACCATTCGGGCTTTCTACCCATTCGACGGGCTGCAGAACGTGGGGATGGTGACCTATAATAACGTCAACTCCGAGCCCTGCCATCATACTTGCGAGATTTTTCTGATTTTGATTTGGCTTGAACTTATATTCGGAACCCCAGTGCATCGAAACGAACACGAGATCTGCTATCTCGTTTGCTTTTGTTACCATTTCACGTATCGTGTCAGCGTTTTCATAGGGGATGACGATGTCATATCCGTTTTTCAGACGGATACCGTTAGTGCTGTAAGTAAACGAGAGCCAGGCTATCGAAATATCTTCAGTTTTTGTTACTCTTATATTGTTAAAATCTTCCTCATTGAGGTATCCGCCGATGGTAGTTACGGGCATGGTGTTCCAAAATTCGATGGTGTCTTTCAGACCTTCCGAGCCTGCATCAAGCATATGATTTGTCGCAAGATTTACTATGTCAAATCCAGCTTCAATAATATCATAGGCAAGGTCCTGCGGAGAGTTGAAATGAGGATAATCATCATAGCCGTATTTTTCTCCTGCCATTGGAGTTTCCTGGTTTATAAAGGCGATGTCTGCACCTTCGATTATCGGGCGTATGTTTTCATATATCGGAGCAAAATTATATTTTCTTCCGCCCTCTATCGCCACGCTTTTCGCATCCCTCATGGTGCCGTTATACATGATGTTGTCACCGACGCCCGCAAATTTAAGCGTGGCGTCTGGCGGGTACGGCTCGGGGAATGAGATCTCAAGCGCATCACTTGTTTTTTCGAGCAATATGCTATTCGGAGCATCCGTTGGGTCATATGCGCTCTCCGCACATCCGAAAAGGATAAAAAGCGATATAAGAATCAGGATGAGCGATATTTTTTTCATATTATTCAGCTTTTCTTTCTTTTATTTTAGCCTCTGTCAGTGCCCAGAGCTTATTTACGATAAGCACTGCAATGACACCGAATAGTGTTCCGAGAATAAGACCGGTGAGGACGTCTGAAGGGTAGTGAACGAAGAGATAGAGCCTCGAAAAGGCGATTATTATTGCAAGAACAAGGGCAGGTATGCCGAGCTTTTTATTTCTTATCATAAGTACGCTTGCTGCCTCAAAGGAAGCGAGGGTATGACCCGAGGGGAAGGAAAAATCCGAAAGCGGTGGCACAAGAAGAGCTTCTCTTATAGCTTCCATTCCTGCAAGGTCGTAGGGGCGTATTCTTGCAACAAGGGGCTTAAGCGTCATATTTCCGACGATAAGACCGAAGATAAGTGCAAGGCCTACCATAAGTCCGGTTTTTCTCGTTTTCTTAAAGCAGAGAAGAACGAGTGCCACGATTATCCATCCGATGCCGTGGTCTGCAAATTTTGTTATGAAGCTCAGAGTTCTATCAAGAAAACCGCATCCGAAAATATTATGAATACCCTCGAGTATTCCTGCTTCAAATTGATTTAGTGCTTCAAACATTGTTATTCTCCCTTTCAGTTGTTTACTCGGTCGTATACGAGATAATCGTTACCGACCTTGCGCAGGTAGAAGGTAACGTCCATGCTGTCTCGGTAATCCTCGAGGCGACTGCGCTTCAGAACGTGCGTCAGCTTAACTCTGCAGGAAAAGGTGTTATCATCATAGCGGTAAAATTCACTCGCTTCTATATCCTCAAAGTGGTAGCTGTCGTGGTCAATAACTGCCCACTGTAGCGTGGAGCGAATTGAATTATACAGCTCGGTTCCTTTTTCAAAATAGGGATTGAGCTTGTTTAAGGCGAGGTCATTCTGCATATATGCCGCATAGTTCTTTGCGGCGGCGATCACTCTCTCGCTCTGTTCTGCCATGAGTGTTTCATCATAGAGGAGAGCTGTTTCATAGCAGCTTTCCTTTTCATTAAAGAAAACCGTGAGAGGGCTTCCGTTGGTATCTGTTACCGCTACCTCCGGCTCTTTTACAAGTCCTTGAAGCTCATAAACGGTGTAATAAATACCGTTCACGCCCTCCGGCATATGTTTGCAGCTGTCGTGTGCCACGTTTTCTTCCTTTATGTGGCTATCGTCGAGCGCAACGCCGTTCACGTAAGGCACTGAGCCTTGAAGTACCTTTATCTTGACTGTTTTTTCTGCCGGATAGAAAAGCTCGATATCCGAAAGAGCGTACTTTGCAAAGCCCTTTTTGCTTTTCTCTCCCGTCTTCTCAAGCGTGAAGGAGGCTATCTTTACGTCCCCAACTTCCTCGCTGTATTTCACAATATATTTTGAGCTGTCAAGGTCCATTCCCGAGGAGATGCTGTGGTAAGAGAGCTCTTTGCCTGAGATAAGCTCCATAAGGTAGGCGGCGAGAGTCTCGTTTGATTCAAACGCACTTCCGTTTTCTGCAGAGAAAGCAAGTACAGCTTCAAAATCCGCACCCGAGAAATATTTTTCGAATACTTCCTCGGCCACGTACTTAGGCTGAGTGCTCTCAAAGTCCGCAAGGTATGAGCGGACGATAAGCAGTGCCGTTCCGAGAAGTGTGAGTGCAACTGCCCAGCAGATTATAAGGACGAGGTAAAACCTCGGCATTTTCTTTTTAGTCAGCATTTTCCGCACCTCCCTCATCTATGGATGCGACCATAAAGAAGGTCGGCATATATCTCGGAGTCGTAAATGCTTTATATTTGTTTACAAGTCCTTTTTTCTGATACTGGTCAAGCGACTCGTAATCATAGTCGTATTTTTCGTAGTAATTTTCGTAATACATCATAGCGGAGGAGCCACCGTCAAGCATAGCGGCATTTATTGCACCGTGCTCTACCATAATGTCGATGACGTCATTGTGGGTAGCACCGAGCGAGCTTGCAGTTCTTCCGTCGGTGACAAGCATTATTACCGCACCGTCCGCTCTTTGGCCGATAGCGGTACGCTGTGCCGTTCCGTTGTTTCCCTCTGCATAATAGAAGGTAACGTTCTCTCCGTCGGAGGAGATAAGCACGTTTCCTGTCTGGAAGGACACCGCATCACGGATGCCCAGAGCATCTGCCCCTGCCTTTGTCATAGGCTCGGCGACCACCAGCTTGTTATCCTTGTCGAAGCCGATAAAGGTTCTTTTTGTGCCGTCGTTCCAGACGCATTTTCCACCCGAATATGTAAGTCCTATAGGGTGCGCACCCGTTCCGATTCCGCCGCTGTCGGGAAACTCACCGCCGTTTATTGCTGCGACTGCATTAAGGTCCTCTGCGGCTTCAAAAATCCTCTTTCCCCTTTGGCTCGACTCGTAATTGGCGCTCGAGGTGCCGACGAATACCCTTGAGGGGTCCTTTACAATAAGCATATAAGCCGTATAGGTTGAGCCCTTGAGAGTTTTGAATATCATTCCGTCCTTTGCATTCGCCCACTCGTCGACTTCGCCGCTCTCGCCGTCTTTTGACGATGCGTAATAGTCCTCTACAGAGATTATGTCCGTTCTTACCTCTTCGCTTTGCGCCATTATCTCATCAATAGTATCGGATGAGAGGAAAAGCGCAGGCACCCATTTGGTTGCACTTGCCTGCTTAGCAGAGAGAACGAGCAGATTACGTACCGTCTCGCTCGGCCCTTTGGCTATCGTAAAGCAAAGGCCGTATACTGCTATAATGGCGAAAAGGAGCAGAGATGAAAGAGCAATAGCGCATCTCCCGATTATTCTTTTTGCCGTAAGTCCCTCTGATTTCGGCCTTCTGCGCTTAAAACCTGCGTAATCGAGGTAATCGCTTTGGCTGAAGCCTACCGTTCTTTTTTTATTTTCTTCTTTTTTTACGTAATCTTTTACTTCCATTTTTAATCCTTGTTTTTCCTTTTCGCAAACACCCAGGCTCTCTGTATTCTGAAAGAGCAGATAAACATAATAACGTCTACTGCTATTTTTACGAGAGTTGTGATTATCGGAATTCCGTTTCCTATAAAATATTCAAAAAGCTCAACTCCACCGATAGATATGACCATTATCGGTATCGCAAGCGCATAATATCGGAGGAGAGTCCTTCCGACGCTGTCTGAGTTCTCAAATACCTTGTGCTTGTTTATGGTAAAGTTGGTGCAGGACGATATCGCTCTTGCGATAAAGAACGCTATCAGGCGCGCAAGTGTGCCGAGAAGCCCCGAAAGTAGTACCAGTCCCAGATAATACAGGGATACGTCTACCACTGCGGCAATGACCGAGCTTGCAAGGAATTTAAGAATAAGAGAATATATCCTTATAGAATCTCGCACGGGTCTGAAGTGTGAGGTCTGATTTTCCTCTATGTAGACTGTTTCTATCGTTTGCTCTGCGAGCTTTATGCCGTAATCACCAAGGGAGAGGAGCATATTGGTCTCATATTCAAAGCGGTCACCGGATATCTCAAGCATTGCAGGGAGCGTTTCTCCGGGGAAAGCACGAAGACCTGTCTGAGTATCGGATATCTTCATGCCGCAGCCTATACGGAATACGAACGACGTTATTCTGTTGCCTATTCTCGAACGGCGGGGAACGTGTGGGAGCGAAAAGTCTCTCACTCCGAGAACAAGTGCGCCGGTATCAAGCATTTTTTCGCAGCATTTCTTGACGTCCGCACTTTTGTGCTGATTGTCGCCGTCAACTGTAACGACGCCAAGTCTGTCCGGTCTGTTCTCGAGAAAATACTTAAAAGCGGTTTTAAGCGCCGCCCCCTTGCCCTTATTCACCTCGTGCACAAGGACTGTACAGGACGGGTGCTCGGCGGGGTCGGGGAAATTGCAGAGTCTGTCCGCTCTGCTGCCGTCGTTAACTACGATTATATCGTCAAATCCTTCTCTCTCAAGCGCCTCGACGACCTTCATAAGCTTTTCATCGGGGTTGAGAGAGGGAACTATTACAGTTACGTTCTGAAAAACACTCATTTTTTACGTCCTTTCGTTCAGCGTATATTTGTAAGACGGAAATACGCCCGAAAATGTTTCAAAAAACTAACTCAAATAATTATAACATAAATAAAAATCAAAATCAATAAAAAAGATTGCGTATTTTTTTATTTGTTCACTAAAATTTGATATATTTTTTGCAAAAAATGTGTTATAATATCTCCATAATAAAAAATGGGTAGGGAAAAATGAATAACAACAGGAATACTGACGGAAGATATCCGCCAAACCGTCAAGACGGGTATACATATAACAGTAATCAAAACAGGCAGCCCTATAACGCACAGAACGGGGACAGAGGTCGGAATCCGCAGAGACCTGCGGAAGGCAGACAAGGGCCGGGAATGCGTCAGGGGTATAAAAGCGGGGCGCCGGGCACCGGAATGAGAAGTCCTCAATATTACGGCGGTGAGATGAGAAGACCGATAAGCTGGGTGCCGCTCTTTGCTGCGCTGCTTGTGCTTATGATAAGCATAGGCATCTTCTGCACGGTTCTCAACAGCCGTTCAAGGTCTGCGGGTGCACTCGGGAACGATACGGACGGTATTCTTACTCCGGATACAGGCGTCGAGACTACGGACATCGGAAACAATGCGGATGATAAAATATCGGTTGCATATGCCTCTCCTACTGCAGCCACGGTAGAGCTTGGCGAGAGCATTGACTCTGACTATGCCGTGCTTATAGACCTTGCTTCGAACACCATAGTCGCACAAAAGGACCCAGATGCTACTATTTACCCTGCGTCTATGACTAAAGTGATGACTCTCATAGTTGCCTATGAGAATTGCAAGAATCTCGACGACACATTTGTAATGACTGCAGCGATAACCGACCCTCTCTTTATAGCCAACGCATCGGTTGCGGGCTTTTCGGTCGGTGAATCTATCACTATAAGAGACCTTCTCTACGGAGCAATTCTTCCCTCGGGCGGTGATGCGACTGACGCTCTTGCTATATATACGGCAGGGTCAATCGAAAAGTTTGCCGAGATGATGAATAAAAAGGTTCTCGAGATGGGACTTTCCAATACTCATTTTACAAATCCAAGCGGTCTTCACGATAACGACCATTACAGCACGCCTCACGAAATGGCTATGATACTTCAGTACGCACTTAAGATAGACGAATGCCGCAAGATACTTTCTACGTATCAGTACACCACCGAAAAGACGTCGTATCATCCTGACGGACTTCTGCTCACGAGCACTATGTTCAGCCGTATGAAGGGTGATGAATCGGGAGTCGGAGAGGTCCTTGCGGGTAAGACGGGCTTTACAAACGAGGGGCTTCACTGCCTCGCAAGTCTCACTAAAACCCATGACGGTAAGGAATACGTTCTCGTCACGGCGCACGCAACGGAAAAATACGGTCCTATATTCGACTGTATAAACATTTATAAGAACCTGTTTTCGAAATAATAAAAAAGGGGATGCGACGCATCTCCTTTTTTTCGTAATATTGAAAGATTTTAATCCTTCCGGCGTATAATCTCTATAAGGGCAGGGGGTGTACGCTTGAAATATGAAAAAATAGAAAAAAGAGCGGTTGGCTTTGCCGCAATACTTATATGCATATTCTTCGGCTTTGCGGTCCTCTATTTCTTTTTTAAATATGGGTTCGGTATACTGCTTCCGTTCATTATAAGCTGGGGTGTAGCGCTGACGATAGTTCCGATTGCCTTAAAGCTGGTAGGGGGTAATGAGAAAAGAGGGAAGGCTGTATCCGTTATTTTGCTTCTTATTCTTCTTTTTCTCGTTGTCCTGTTTCTTGCTCTCGCTTTTGATAGACTTATCTATGAGATACACCGTCTTATGGAGCGATTGACCGAGGATTCGGAGAATATATCCGAGCTTATAGGAAGCGCTCTTGATTTTGTAGAAAGCATAACCGAGAGCCTGCCGTTTCTTGACAGACTTGTCGGCGGAGAGGAGCTTACGGGTCTCAGAGAAAGGATCGATTCGCTGGTTGGGGATATCCTTTCGGGTTTTGTTACTCACCTGAGCACCAAGATCCCGATATGGCTCGGAAGACTTATTGCGGCGTTCCCGTCGTTTATCCTGTTCGTGATAGTCACACTTATATCCAGCTTTTATTTTTGCGTAGACCTTCGAGGGATACACTCATCTATAAAAGGCATTTTACCCTCAAGTGCATCGGATAAGCTGGCAACTTTACGCAGCAGAGTTACCGGAACTGCGATAAAATACCTGCGTGCATACGTTATTCTTCTTTTTATGACGTTCGGTGAGCTTCTTGTGGGCTTCAGTATTTTGAAGGTGGACTACGCACTTCTGCTTGCGGCTCTTATTTCTGTTATAGATTTTCTGCCTGTTTTCGGTGTGGGAAGTGTGCTTATACCGTGGTCTGTTGTCCTTTTGTTTTCCGGAAATTATTATCTCGGAGTCGGGCTACTTATCGTATATGCGTGCGTTACGGTGGTCAGACAAGTTGCAGAGCCTAAAATAGTAGGTGGAAGTCTTGGAATCCATCCGCTCTTGACGCTTGTGTCCATGTATGCCGGATTTAAGCTGTTCGGCTTCTTCGGAATGATACTCGGGCCTGCTGTTGCTCTTGCAGTGAAAAGCATCTTCTTTGAGAAAGAGAAAAAGACCGCATAGCCTTGCTATGCGGCCTTTCGTTATTTGTAGAGCGGTGTTGAAAGGTATCTGTCGCCCGTGTCGGGGAGTATCGCCACTATATTTTTGCCTTCGTTCTCGGGCATGGAAGCAAGCTTTAACGCTACGTGAAGAGCTACACCCGAGGTGATACCCGTAAGTATCCCTTCTTCTTTTGCAAGCTCTCTTGCCACCGCATATGCTTCATCCTCTGTGACTGTCACGATGCGGTCAATAAGAGAAACGTCAAGAAGCTTCGGAACGAAATTCGCCCCGATGCCCTGAAGCCCGTGAGCACCCGCTCTTCCCTTTGAAAGAAGGGGAGATGCGGCAGGCTCGACTGCAACTATCTCGGTTCCTGTGTTTTTTGACTTGAAGTATCTTGCGAGCCCTGTTATTGTGCCGCCCGTGCCGACGCCTGCGACAAGGATATCTACCTTGCCGTCGAGTGCCTCAAATATTTCGGGACCCGTTGTCTCAAAATGAGCTTTTGCATTCGCCTCGTTCTCAAATTGACCCGGGATAAAGCTGCCGGGGGTTTTAGCGGCTATTTCTTCCGCCTTCTTTACGGCACCGGCCATTCCTTCGTCCCTGCTTGTCAGAACGATCTCCGCCCCATAAGCTGCGAGAAGCATTCTTCTCTCGGCGCTCATAGTCTCGGGCATAGTCAAAATGACCTTATATCCTCTTGCGGCGGCAATAGCCGCAAGGCCGATGCCTGTGTTGCCACTTGTCGGCTCTATTATTACAGAGCCGGGAACTAAAAGTCCCCGCTTCTCTGCATCCTCTATCATATAAAGAGCGGCTCTGTCCTTTATGCTTCCCGCCGGATTAAGATATTCGAGCTTGCAGAGCACTTTTCCTTTTGCGGAATACCTGTTTTCGAGCCTTACAGGCTCGAAAAGGGGAGTGCCCCCAACGAGAGAGCTTATATCTGTATATATCTGCATAATTCCACCTTTGCCTTTCGGTAATGAAGCTTCCTTATTATATATTTAGGAGCGATAAAAGAAAATGGACGGCTTAACGCAAGTTGCCGTCCTTTTTCTTTTTGCTTTAATTACATAGAAGCAAGCTTCTTTGTAAACTGGCTCTTCTTGTGAGCGGCTGCATTCTTATGGATGATACCACGGCATGCTGCCTTGTCGATTCTCTTAACAGCGGACTTGTAGGCTGCTTCTGCAGCTGCCTTGTCTCCTGCGAGAACTGCTACTTCATACTTTTTCATTTCGGTCTTGAGACCTGTGCGAAGGATCTTATTCTGCATAGTCTTTGCAGCTGTAACCTTAACACGCTTCTTAGCTGACTTGATATTCGGCATATCATTCACCTCCCTTTGAAATACGTTTAGAGTGAGTGCGCTCCACCTGAGAGGGTGTGGAAACGCATTGCATACTATTACAGCTACATATCATACCACATCTTTTTCCAAAATGCAAGACCTTTTTCAAATTTTTTATGAAAATATATAAAAAACTTTTTTCGGCAAAATGTCGTCTTGGCGAAATTTACAAAAATGATACAATTTAGTCTATAAAAAGTTACTGAATTTTGAAAAATCGTTATAATAGACGAAAACGGTTTTTATAATTCGTGTAATTTGTGCATTAAATGCTTAAAATTTTTCTTGACATGAAGAGTTAAAATGTGGTATAATTTTATTCTACAATTATAATTGATTCAGTATGCGCTTTTTTGCACTGAAGCGGGTTTTTCTACTTAATTGTTATATATACCGCAAAGTTAGCTTTCAACCTGTCCGACGGGGTCGGACAAGCGTTTCGGACACGCAATTACAAGCAAGAAGGAGAGTTTTTCATGGTTATCAAAGAACAACGCCTCGGAAAAAATGTCAGAATGAGCTTTTCAAAGGCTCGCAGTACTCTGGAGCTTCCGAATCTTCTCGAGGTCCAGACCAAATCCTACAAGTGGTTCCTTGAGGAGGGTCTCGGAGAGGTTCTTCAGGACGTTTCCCCTATTATGGACTATTCGGGAAATCTGCAGATCGATTTTCTGTCATATTCCATCGATCCCACGCCCAAATATCCCGTTGAGGAGTGCAAGGAGAGAGACGTAAACTACGCCGCACCTCTGCGCGTCAACGTAAGACTCACAAATAAGCAGACGGGCGAGATCAAGCAGACCGATATCTATATGGGTGATTTTCCGCTCATGACAGAGAACGGAACGTTCGTTATCAACGGTGCGGAGCGTGTTATCGTTTCGCAGATAGTTCGTTCTCCCGGTATGTACTACGCTTCGGATATCGATAAGTCGGGTAAGAAGACCTACACTGCACAGATAATCCCTTACCGTGGTGCATGGCTTGAATACGAGACCGACGTAAACGGCGTTTTCTACGTTCGTATAGATAAAAACCGTAAGCTCCCCGTTACTATGTTTATCCGTGCTCTCGGAATTGAAAGCCGAGAGGATATATACAATATGTTCGGCGAAGAGGATAAGCTCACCGTCACTTTTGAAAAGGACGAGTCCGAGGAGCTTGCCGCCAGAAATAAGACCACTCCCGGTGTAGAAGCTCTTAAGGAGATATATAAGAAGCTCCGCCCCGGCGAGCCTCCGCTCGTTGAGAGTGCTCAGACTCTTATCAATAATTACTTCTTTGATCCCAAGCGTTATGATATCGCTCCTGTCGGCCGTTATAAGTTTGACAAGAAGATGTCTATAGCTGCCCGTATAAAGGGTTATAAGCTTGCAGAGGCTATCGTTAGCCCCATCACAGGCGAGGTGCTCTATGAGGCAGGCGAGGTAATGGATTCCGAGAAGGCTGCAAACGTTGAGCATAATGCAGTCAACGACTGTAAGATCGTGCTTGATAACGGCACTGTTGTTAAGGTCTTCGGTAATAACACTATCGAGCCCGAATATCTGCTCGGCTTTGACCTTCGTGATTGCGGTATAAAGGAAAAGGTCAGAACTGCCGTTCTTCTCGAGATCATGGAAGAGTGCGGAGGCGACGTTGACGCAATAAAGGAGACTGCAAAGCGCAGAATTGCAGAGCTTTGTCCCAAGCACATCACAAAGGACGATATTTTTGCAACTATAAACTACCTGCTCGGTCTTTCTCACGACGTGGGATGCACAGACGATATCGACCATCTCGGAAACCGTCGTATCCGTTCTGTCGGCGAGCAGCTCCAGAACCAGATGCG
>SVUB01000013.1 GCA_015063495.1 Oscillospiraceae bacterium | reverse complement strand
AGGTCTCACTTGCCCATAACGGAGTTCTTTTCCTTGACGAGCTTCCCGAATATAACAAAAACGTGACCGATTCTCTCCGCCAGCCTATTGAGGACGGAAAGGTAACGATAACGAGAGTCAACGGCAGGGTTACATATCCCTCGACCTTTATGCTCGTTGCGGCAATGAACCCCTGCAAGTGCGGATATTTCGGCCATCCGACCGAAAAGTGCTCCTGCGGTGAGGGAGCTGTAGCGAGATATATTTCAAGGATAAGCGGACCGCTTCTCGACCGAATAGATATTGAAGTCGAGATGCCATCGCTTTCAATAGACGAGATGACCTCGGATAAGAAGGGTGAAAGCTCTGCGCAAATACGTGAGAGGGTTGTCAGAGCCAGAGAAATGGCGGCAAAGCGTTTTGAGGGAATGAAGGGTGTTTACTGCAACGCGCTTATACGCCCCGGCACCCCCTCGGACATAATAAAAATAAGTGAAAACTCACTTTCGCTTCTGCGTAGATCCTTTTCTGCTATCGGGCTTTCGGCAAGAGCATACGACCGTATAATAAGGGTGGCGAGAACTATTGCTGACCTTGACGGAAGCGAGATAATAGAGCCAAAGCACGTGGCTGAGGCTGTGCAGTATCGCACGCTTGATAGAAAATATTGGAGAAGATGACAAAAAACAACTTGCAGCTTGCGGCGGTAGCGGCACGTCCGGCGACACCGAGAGCGATACAGAAGAAATGACTCTCAGCTCTAAGGATATAGCGGATAGTAAGTATATCGAGACCTACGATCCTTCTCTTACCGCCGATACATACGTTCCGGGCGGAACAGAGAATGTAGACTATGAAGAATATCCCTTCACCTTCCTCAACTCTCACGACATTTTCAGCATGTACGGTTACCTTGACCCCGATCTTACGGGCGATATTCTTGACGATACCTGCTACGAAAGAAACGTTGAGGTAGAAGAAGAGTTTAACATCACCATCAGCGAGGAGTACCAGAACTACAACACGATCGCTACGTTTGCAAAGAACCTTATCCTCACGGACGAGGACGTATACGATGCGATGTACATCCCCGCAAATATGCTTACTCCCGTTATCTCCGAGAACCTCTTCTGGGATCTTAAGGAGATCGATGCGCTCCATATGGAGCAGATCTGGTGGGACCAGCCCCTTATCACAAGAAACGAGATCGAGGGCAGACTTTTCTATGCGACAAGTGACCTTCACCTCAACGCTTTTGAGGGTGTTTGGTGTCTCTATTTCAACGAGGATATGATGGAAAACCTCGGTCTTGATTCCCCCTATGAGCTTGCTCTTAGCGGAAAGTGGACCTACGACAAGTTCTATGAGTACTGCAAGGCGGCAACAAAGGTGGCGCTTGACGCATTTGTATCATGTACCCGTATGTTCACTATCGTTGGTCATAGCGGCTCCTCTGCATATGAGTGTGTAAAGAAGAACGGATATGAGTTTATTGATATAGATACCGGCAAGAAGCTTCTTGAGGGTACGGTTGAGCTCGGTATCGACCCCGATATCGTATTCCCTTGGACAAGAGAGACTGCGGACGACTGCGGAACACACTGGATGGACTATAAGGACGTTGTTGAAAAGGTAGTTATCGAGGGTGGTATAGACAAGGTTACAGGTGGCGCATTCAAGGATTTCACAAACCTTAAATACGTTCAGCTCGGCGGTCAGGGCGAGATGGATGGCAACGCATTCCTTAACTGCACAGGTCTCGTAAGTATTTATAAGGCTTACGACTTCCCGCAGGAGGGTGTTGCAGACCTTACCGGCTTTAAGATAATCAATGCCGGCGTACTCAGAAACACCGGTATCCATACCGTAATCATCAAGGACGGTATTGAAAAGGTAAACGCTTCGGGTCTTTACGGCGTAAAGAATATTATTTCCGAGCCTACCGAATATCTTATAGGATTCTGTAAGGATAATGGCTTTAACCTTATCAGCTCCAAGGATCCGAACGTGGTATATGAATATTACCGCTACATAGATGCTGCAAACATCATCCAGGCAGGTACGAATGCTATGTGCTCGTTTGACAGCGAGACAGGTGTACTTACAGTCTTTGGCGAGGGTGAGACATACGACATCTCCAACTACTACGGTGGCGGCTCGAAGAAGCAGCCTTGGTTCCGGTTCAGAAAAGAGATAAAGAAGATCGTTTTCGGTCCCAAGATAAACAAGATCGGTAAGTATTCATTTGCTCAGTGCGTAAATCTTGAGGTTATCGAGCTTCCCGATGCTCCTGTTGAGATCAGCAATGTGGCTTTCGAGAAGTGCTATAATCTTAAGTCTGTATACCGTGCAGGAGGCGAGCCTATCGAGGGCGTATTTGACCTTAGCAAGGCAAGCGCACTTAGTTCCTGGGGATTCGCATACAACTATCTCGTTGTAAACCCGATTATTTCCGAGGAAATAATCGAGATGGACTCCACACTCTTTGAGGACTGCATGAACATCGCAAATATCTACGGTGTTCCCGGTTCTTATGCAGAGAGCTTCGCTGCTGAGCTTGGCAAGACCTTCGTTGATATTTCGACAGGTATGCCTGCGGCTGCTACTGCTACTCCTCCCGAAATGAATCAGGATGAGAAGGAGAGAGCAGAGCGTGATGCTGAGAAGACTGCGGAAAATACAGAGCCTCTCTTTACAGACCCTGTATTCGTTGATGGTCCTGTCACTCCCGACACCGGAAAGACTCCTGCCGGATCAACCGATAACGGCGGCTCTATGACAACGGTAATTATTATCGCTGTTGTAGCTGTGGTCGTTGTAGCGGCAGCAGTAGTGGCAGTAATCGTTCTTAAGAAGAAAAAGAAAGCATAATTTCCATGTATAAAAAAGGCAGACTCTGCGAGTCTGCCTTTTGATTTCGTCAAGCCTTGACATCGGGAGGGAAATGTGGTATATTATTATGGTAAGTTTATTTTTGCGAGGTTGATCTGATGAAGATTGGATTTGTGTCACTCGGTTGTCCCAAAAATCAGCTCGATACCGAGGTAATGCTCCACGAGATTGCCACGGCAGGGTATGAGATAACGGCAGAGGAGACCGAGGCAGACATAGTTATCATAAACACTTGCGCATTTATCGAAAGCGCAAAAAAAGAAGCAATTGACAATATAATAGATATCGGTTGGCTTAAGGAAAACCGTTCCCTTAAGGGAATTATCGTTACCGGATGCCTTTCCGAGCGCTACCGTGACAGTATTTTCGAGGAGCTTCCCGAGGTGGATGCCGTTCTCGGCGTCGGAAGCATACATAACATCGTAGATGCCATAAAGGCGGTGGAGAGAGGAGAGAGATACTCCTCTTATGAGCCGAACGACTGCGTAAAGCTCGGCGGAGACAGAGTTCTGACAACCCCCGACCATGCAGCGTATCTTAAGATAGCCGAGGGGTGCGATAACCGCTGTACCTACTGCGCAATTCCCTCGATAAGAGGCAAGTTCCGTTCAAGACCGATCGAGGATATAGTTGCAGAGGCTAAACAGCTTGAAGGACTCGGCGTAAAGGAGCTTACTCTCGTTGCCCAGGACGTAACGAGGTATGGAATCGACCTTTACGGTGAATACAAGCTCGCCGAGCTTTTACACGCAATAACTGAGGCAACGAAGATTCCGTGGGTGAGAATTCTTTACTGCTATCCCGACAAGATAACCGATTCTCTTATCGCCGAGATGCGAGATAACGACAGAGTACTTAAATATATCGACCTGCCGCTTCAGCATATTTCGGACAAAATGCTGCGACGTATGAACCGTCATGGCGGCAGTGAGAAGATAAAAGAGGTCATAGCGAAGCTGAGAAAAGAGATACCCGATATCGTTATCAGAACTACCTTTATCGTAGGCTTCCCTGGCGAGACCGAGGAGGATTTCGAGGAGCTTTGCGAGTTCGTAAAGGAAACGAGATTCGAGCATATGGGCGCTTTTACCTACTCACGCGAGGAAGGCACTCCCGCTTATGACTTCCCCGACCAGATAGACGAGCAGATAAAGCAGGACAGATGCGATATTCTTATGCGTCTGCAGATGCAGATAGATGCAGAGAGAAACGAAAAGCTCGTTCATAAGACGATAAAGGTGCTCTGCGAGGACTACGACGTCGTGTCTGAGACCTATTACGGCCGTTCCTATATGGACGCCCCCGAAATTGACGGAAAGGTGTTCTTCACCGCAAAGAAAAAGATAAAACCCGGGACGTTTGTCACCGTAAAAACAGACTACGCCGAGGATTATGACCTTATTGGCCATGCGGCAGAGTGATTTGGAGGAAAAAATGAATCTACCTAATAAGCTGACAGTACTGCGCCTTTTTATGGTGCCGCTCATCGTTATAGTTATGCTTCTGCCGATGAACCCCGTGCTCTCAAACGTCCTTGCGGCGGCAGTTTTCGGACTTACGGCTCTTACCGATATGCTTGACGGCAAAATTGCGAGAAAGTATAATCTTATCACGGATTTCGGCAAGTTCCTTGACCCTCTTGCGGATAAGTTCATGGTCATTTCCACTCTCGTCGTGCTTCTCTTCAAGTTTGACGGAGTTCTCCGCTTCTGCTGTCTTATTTCTACTCTTATCGTAATTATGCGTGAGCTTGCGGTGACGTCTATCCGCCTTGTTGTAAGCAGCTCTGCAGGAATTGTCGTTGCGGCAAATATGCTCGGCAAGATAAAGACTGTTTCGCAGATAGTTTATATCCTTTGCGCTTTCCTTGAGCCTGTGCTTTTTTTCCTTATAAACAAGCTCTTTTCGCTCTCTATTCCCGACTATCACGTGCTGACCTATGCGTCGATGCTCGTGATGACGGTGTTCACTATCTGGTCGGGCATAAATTACTTAGGCAGCTACTGGAAATATCTTGACACAAATAAATAAAGAGAACGGACTGCCTTGGCAGTCCGCTTCTTTAGGTAAAACGAGGAGGATATCATGCACGATAAGCTGACAGAGATAGATATAAAAAAGATGAAAGAGGAGATCGATTACCGTGCTCTCCAGCTTCGTCCGAAGCTTCTTGAGGAGGTAAAGCGTACCCGTGAGTACGGAGATCTCAGCGAAAATGCAGAATATAAAGAGGCAAAAAGGGAAAAGAACCGCAACGAGAGCCGCATTAGATACCTTAAAAGCATGATAGAGACGGCAATTATCGTTGAGGTCGATGCGGCGTCCGATGAAATAGGACTTTTTGATAAGGTCGAGCTTTTCTACGAGATGAACGGTATGACGAAAAATATTCAGATAGTTACAACGCTCCGCCAGGATGCGATGAAGGGGCTTATAAGCGGTGAATCTCCGCTCGGAAAGGCTCTTTTGGGAAAGAAGGCGGGCGACAGAGTGCTTGTCGAGGTTGCTCCCGACCGCAGTTTTTACGTTCAGATAAAGTCTGTTACCAAAGGCGAGGATGACGATGAGCTGCCGATAAATTCTTTCTAAACAAAAACCTCATCTGCGATGCAGATGAGGTTTTTATTTATTTGATCAGCTTCGAAATATATTCGCAGTAGAGCTTGCCGATGAAGTTCGCACCCTTTTCTGTGGGGTGAACTCCGTCTGCCGCGAAAGATTCGGGATCTTCTCCGAGGTAAGCGGATGCAAGAAGTCCGTCGGTGGGAAGATAAACGTCTGCATACTCACGCGCGAGCTTTCTAATTATCTGTATCTTCGGGTCAAGGTCTTCGCGGAAGTAGAGCTTGTCGGCAACGGGGATAAGGAAAGGCTCGAGCATCATTATCTTTGCACCCGTATTCTTTACGGCTTCGAGTACCGTGCGGTATCTTTCCTCAAAGATATCGTCGTCTATCCAGTCTTTTGTTGCCGCATGGTGCCAAACGTCATTTATGCCTATGAGGATAGAAACGATGTCCGCTCCGATATCGCAAAAATCGGGATCGAGACGGTCAACCAGATCTTTCGTCTGATTTCCGCTGATGCCGAGATCAATAAACTCAAAATCCACGTCCGGGAATTTCTCCGTCAGATATTTTGCGGCGTATTTGGGGTAGCCGTTTCCGAGATCGTGGCAGTCCGAGCGGTCTCTGCCTGCATCAGTGATGCTGTCTCCCTGAAATAAGATCTTCATTTTGATTTCTCCCTTGATTTTTAGTTTTTCGCATCCGAAATAACGGTCGCGGGTGCGTTATAAAAACGGCATATCTTAAGCGCCTTTTCGGTCGCCTCAAAACAGACCGCTATATGCTTTCCGTCCTTTTCGAGAAGGGCAACGTATGCGCTCGGAGCATTTATATCCGAGAGCATATAAAATACCTTTTCGGGGCTGTAATCTCTTGCTTTTGCTTCGCTTTTATCAAACGGAGCGATAAGGGTGCAGTCCTTTATCTTAAACTCGATCACTTTTTTTCTTTGGCGGTTCCCGTAAATTTTCGAGAACGTTATATCGCCCGAGGTCATAGAGTATTCGTATTCGACGTTTACGTAGCGCCACGTAAAGAAAACGAGCATCCAGAGCGTTACGGGCAAAAGAGCGAGAAGCGGAAATAATTTGCTGACAAACCCGAAAACGAACCATGCCACAACAAAAAGAAAATAGATAAAGAGCATACAAAGCTTCTTCAGAAAAAGTTTTAAGGTCTTCTTCTCGCTGACGGCATATTCGTACGTTGAAAATTCACTCATACCGCTTACTGTCCTTTTTCTGTTGTTCATTATTACTATTTTAAACTCTAAAAATCGCTTTGTCAATATAAAACCTCTTTTTTGCTTTTTATTTATCAAAACTACTTGAAAAATGGCGTAAAATATAGTAAAATAAAGAAAAAACCTCGGAGGAGAAATATGAAAGCAGTAATTACGGTAACCGGCAAGGATACTGTCGGTATAATAGCAAAGGTCAGCACCGTTTGTGCAGACAAGGGCGCAAATATTCTTGATATAACGCAGAGCGTTCTCGGCGATTATTTCGCAATGATAATGCTTGCAGAGATAGATAAGCTTAGCATCCCGTTCTCGGACTTCGTTGACGTTCTTGCAGAGCTTGGAAAGACCAACGGTCTTGTCATAAGCGCAATGCACGAGGACATTTTTAACACGATGCACCACATTTAAGTATAAGGACGGAAAAAATGCTTAATACATCTGAAATTCTTGAAACTATAAATATGATACGCGAGGAAAACCTCGATATCAGAACTATAACCATGGGCATTTCTCTACTTGACTGCGTAAGTGAGGACGAGGACCGCCTTTGCGAGAAGATATATGATAAGATAACTAAAAAAGCGGAGAGGCTTGTTCCCGTCGGATGCGAGATAGAGAAGGAATACGGCATTCCGATAGTTAACAAGAGAGTGTCGGTGACTCCGATTTCGCTTGTCGGCGGAGACATCTCCCCCGAGGGCTACATAAAGGTAGCAAAGACTCTTGACAGAGCGGCAAAAACGCTTGGAATAAACTTCATCGGCGGATTTGGAGCACTTGTTCATAAGGGAATGACGGTGGGTGCGAGAAACCTCATTGAGGCTATACCTACGGCGCTTGCAGAGACAGATTTCGTATGCTCGTCGGTAAACGTTGCAACGACGAAGGCGGGTATAAATATGGACGCTATCGCTCTTATGGGTAAGACCATAAAAGAGGCGGCATACCTCACCCGTGACCGTGATTCTATCGGCTGTGCGAAGTTCGTTGTGTTTGCAAACGTGCCCGAGGATAACCCGTTTATGGCGGGTGCATTCCACGGTATCGGGGAGCCCGACAGCGTTATAAACGTCGGTGTTTCAGGCCCGGGTGTTGTCAGTGCGGCGATAGCGAGAGCAGGCGACTGTGACCTCTCCGAGCTTGCCGACCTTATAAAGAAGACGGCATTTAAGATAACGAGAGTTGGTCAGCTCGTTGCACACGAGGCGGCAAGAAGACTTGATACTCCGTTTGGTATTATCGACCTTTCACTTGCACCGACTCCTGCTATTGGCGACTCAGTCGCTCATATCCTTGAGAATATGGGACTTACCGTCTGCGGCTCTCACGGTACTACTGCGGCACTTGCGATGCTTAACGACGCTGTAAAGAAGGGCGGCGTTATGGCGTCCTCCCACGTTGGCGGTCTTTCCGGTGCATTTATCCCCGTTTCTGAGGATGCGGGCATGATAAGTGCGGTAGAGCAGGGCTCGCTCTCAATAGAAAAGCTCGAAGCGATGACAGCGGTCTGCTCTGTCGGCCTTGATATGATAGCGATACCCGGCGATACTCCTGCTGACGTTATCTGCGGTATCATTGCGGATGAAATATCCATCGGTGTTGCAAATACAAAGACTACTGCAGTCAGAGTTATCCCTGCATACGGAAAGAGCGTTGGCGATAGCGTGGATTTCGGCGGACTTCTCGGCAGAGCTCCCATAATGAAGCTCAACGACGCTTCTCCTGCGAAATTTATCGCAAGGGGCGGCAGAATTCCTGCTCCTATCCACAGTCTTAAGAACTGAGTCGGCGCAAGGATCTCGGGGCGCTGCCCCGTACCCCGCTTAAGCCCCTTTTAGGAAAAGTGGCTTAAGAATCCCGAAAACCTTTAAGGACTGATTTCTTAGTTAAATAAAAGTGCGGCGCACGGTGATGGGCTTCCGAGAGGGGAGAGCATCACGTGCGCCGTATTTTGTTATTCTTTTAGGGCTATATAAAGTGCGTTTGAAGCGGCGAGGGTGCGAAGGTATGAGCGTTCACGGCGGGGTGAAAGGCGGAGAAGGACTGCTCTGTCGCCCTTTTCGCTCGAAATTCCTACCCAGACCGTTCCGACAGGCTTTTCGGGCGTTCCTCCGCCCGGCCCTGCTATGCCTGTGGTCGATATTCCTATGTCGGCACCGAGTGCTTTTTTTACTCCTCTTGCCATCTCGGTGGCGGTCTGCTCGGATACGGCACCGTATTTTTCGAGAGTTTCGTGTTTTACGCCCACAAGCGCTTCCTTTGCGCTGTTTGCATACGTTACGCAGGAGCCGAGGTATACCGAGGATGCCCCGGGAACGTCGGTCAGTCGCTTTGCGATGAGGCCGCCCGTGCAGGATTCCGCCGTGGCGACGGTGCGCCCTTCATTTATGAGCTTTTTTATAAGAACGTCCTCGATTGAGTCTGCATCTATGCCGTAAACTCCGTCTCTGACCTCGGTCTTCATTATTTTCTCAATCATTTCGTCGCACATAGAGCGGGCGATATCCTTGTTTTCTGCTTTTGCGGTGACTCGCAGACGAACCTCTCCCGGTGCGCAATAGGGGGCGACGGTGGGATTGGAGGCTTTTTCCATAATTGGGCGCAAAATGTTTTCAACAGCGGACTCGCCGATGCCGAATATATTTATATTTTTGCTTACGAGCACCGATTCGCATCTTTTTTCGAGATAGGGCCGTACCTTTTCTCTGTATAGCGGCTCAAGCTCACGGGGCGGGCCGGGTAGCATCACGACGGTGACGCCGCTCTCCTCGTCCTCGATGCAGATTCCGGGTGCGGTGCCGCTTTTGTTTTCAAAAACGGTTGCTCCCTCTGGGACGTCTGCCTGCTTTTCGTTGTTTTTGGTCATAGTCCTTCCCATCTCGGCAAAAAAGGTCTTTATCTGCTCCATGACCTTATCATCTCTGATGAGCTTTCTTCCAAAGAAACCTGCCACTGTTTCCTTTGTCAGGTCGTCGTATGTCGGACCGAGACCGCCGCTCGTTATTATAAGGTCGCATCTTGCGGCAGATTCCTCTAAAGCCACACGAAGACGCTCGGGATTATCCCCGACTACACTCTGATGATAGACGGATATTCCGAGTGCGGCAAGCTCTCTTGAAAGGAATGCCGCATTGGTGTTGACTATGTCACCTAAAAGCAGCTCGGTTCCGACGCAAAGTATCTCTGCGGAGTTGATTTTTTTCATATAATTTCCTCGGTTTTTCTTTTTTTACATTATATCACCGATGTATTTTCAAGTCAAGAAAAGTTTTGATTTTTCTTTGTATTTATTTCCCAAAATCTATTGACAATACACTCCTCAAAAGGTATAATATTTACAACATCGAAAAGGTAAGATTTTCGGTGTGCACTGATTGCTTTTTACCATTTTTTATACAAAAGCAACACTTTGTTTCGTGTGGGCCGACTTTCCCCTGATTTGTGTTATTTCCTGTCGGTACAACACTATAGAACGGAGGTGAAATCACGTAAAATGGCTTTCCTGCGGGAAGGCTGGGGCTTTGCACCTAAAAACGGATTTCGCTTCTACCCAAGAGCAGCTCTGAGGCGATTTTTCCGGAATCGCACAGAGATGTTTTTCTTTAGAAACAAGTATGAAAACTTTGGAGGTAAAATATGAGCGTTTTGAAAAATGTTAAAATTTGCGGAGCAGACATAGGTGAGTTCTCTCTCTTTGTTGACGGAGATTACTCCTTAACCGAGACCGGCAAGATAAAAACTCTTCTTGCGGCAGAGGCTCTCGGTAAGTTTATAGAGGAAAATGTAACCGGTAAGGGCATGCCTATTGCAGAGGAGATGGGCGAGGGTCACTACATCCTTCTGAAGGCGAGCAGTACGGATATGAACGCATATTCCGTTACGTTTGAAGGCGGAAACGTCTATCTTAAGGGTAATTATATCTCGATAGATAACGCAGTAGAGGCGTTTGAAAGAATGCTTCTTAAAAATGATGAGCTTTCTGAAAAGGATAATTTTGAAGGATCTCTCGGCTTTAAGGTTCCTTATAACAAGGAGCAATTAAGAGAGCTTTTCGAGAAGGCTTATGCCGATGGCCGTATGACTATTTCGGGAATACATACAAACAGAATAAACGAAGAAGGAGTGTCGATAAACGGTTCATACATTCAGGACACGAGAGACCGCTGTGAGAAGAACGCAGGCGGACTTTGTGTCGGAATTCTTGAGGTCGATATGGGCGTTCGCAGCGTTTACTGCAAGAGCCACGAGGGCGTGGATACCCTTTCCGATCTCGATCTCTCAATGATCGTATCCGAGGGTGCAAGGTTTGTAAATGATGGTGGAATCATTTCGGTTTGTATCCATATGATGAACCCGCTTATGACCAGCCCTAACGGCTATGACGGGCATATAGGTGGCGAGAAGGCGTTTATAGAGCTTGTTACAGAGGGAACGGAGCTCAATAAAGGTTTACGCAAGACTCTTGAGCCTACCTTCAGACTTATAAAGGCGCTAAAGGATAACGGGCTTCCGTTTATGTTCCGCCCGCTTCACGAGATGAACGGATATTGGTTCTGGTGGGGCGCTGATCAGGAGGATGGAACTTGGATATCCTCCGAGACGATGGTGAACCTGTGGAAATGTTTCTACAAAATGGTAGTGGATGAGCTTGGTGTAAACAATGCAGTCTGGGTATATTCTCCTAACATTTCAGCAGACGAAAGAACGCTTCATTGCTATCCCGGTGACGAGTACGTTGATATCGTTGGTTGCGACTGGTATTCGATGGGATTTGTAGATAATGATTATGCGATAACAAAGGACAACGATCCGACCTATCCTAACCTTATGAAGACAGGTAAGCCCTGTGCGCTTTGCGAATACGGGCCTCATTGGGCAGATAATACGCAGTATAACTTTGATGAAAACGGTAAATTCGTTTGCTACGGATATGGCTTTACAGGTCGTGCCCTAATTCATTCCCTTGACTGGATGCGAGATCATGGTATGAACGTCGCTTATTTCCTTAATTGGACAGGACATAACGTTACGGTTATGAGAGAAGCAGAGTACCTTCTCTCACACGATTCGATATGGGGACTCCGTGAGCTTTCCGAATACTGGAAAAGCCTTGCTAATTGACCAGCCTGTATAAATAAACGTAAATATTACGGAGGTTAGAATGAAAAAGGTATTTAGTCTGATAATGGTGTTGTTGCTCGTTGCTATGGTGGCAGTGCTTGCATCCTGTGGTGACGATGCCCCGGGTGGAGTTTCAGATGACACCGGTGCAAAGGATACAGAGGAGATCATTGAGGGTGATTTCAAAATCTCTGTAAAGGATGATAATGGTAATTCCAAGGTCATAGGTGTAAATGAGGATAAAGAACTTGCTTCTTATACTATCACCTTGCCCGGGAATGCTTCCGAAACACTTACGAATGCCGCACAGAGAATGATAGCTACAATAGAGAAAAAGGCCGGAACAACTCTTTCTATCGGTGAAGGATCAAAAGCAATCGTTTGTGCTATCTCTGATGAGTTTGGCATTGATGAATACGGCATAAAAGCCGATGGTGATAAGATATACGTAGAGGGAGGCTCTGAAGAATCGCTTGTAAAGGCGGTAGGAGTCTTTGCAAACGCCTTTATTTACGGTTCGAATAAATCACTTCTCGTGCCGACCGGCAAGGGATATAAATATGACATTCCTTATTATCTTGATGCGCTTACAATCGACGGTGTAGATATCAGGGAGTTTGCGTATTTTTCTGACGCAGGCAATGAATCATACGTTGAGCCTGATCGTAAAATAGACCTTTTTGCAGAAAGAGCAAACGAGATATTCGCAGGAGATCTTATCGGCATCAAGGGACTTCCGATAGCTGAATCTATGGAGGATGGCGGGCACTATATAGTAGTGAGCGCAAATTCCTCTATGGTAAATCCTTATTCTATAAAGGTTGAAAATGGAAATCTTTACATAACCGGAAGTTTTCTTTCGGTTGATGCTGCTTTCGATGCTTTCGTTTCCGACGTCCTTGGTTACACCGAAGGAACAGCCGAGAATGGCAAGGTCATAGACCTTACCTCGGCAAACAATACCGAGGGAGCTATGGATCTTACCGTTCCTTACACCAAGGAAGAGCTCCGACAGCTCTTTGTAGAGACCTACGAGGATGATACGAAAATAATTTCCGGAACACATTCCTGGAGCAATGTCTGGATGATTGGAGAAATCAACGGAACCAATGTTCAGGACGTGGTAGACGGCTTTAAGGACAAAGGTAGCGAGGTTGTGGCGCTTCTTGAGCTTGATCTCGGAAAATACGGCATATACCGTGACGTAAACAACGGTGTCGACCAGTTCCTGCAGTATGACCTTTCAAAGCTCGTTTCAGAGTCTATGAAGCACGTTTCTGAGGGGGGCGTTATCTGCATCTGTCAGCACTTAAGTAACCCCTTCCAGAACGGTGCCAGATGGTATTCGGGCGTTCTTCCGAACGGCGATGCAGACGTAAAAGCGATGATAACCGAAGGAACCGAGCTTAATGCAAAATTCCGCAAGTCGGCAGACGCTACACTCAGACTCCTTGAGGCATTTAAGGACAATGGTGTTCCGGTTCTCTTCCGTCCTTTCCACGAGATGAATGCCGACTGGTTCTGGTGGTGTGTAAAGGCGGGCGGAGATATTACCGCCGAGTCTTACGTAGCTCTCTGGCAGTATTACTATAAGCTTATAACCGAGGAATACGGTGTAAAGGACGTTCTTTGGGTATATTCTCCAAGTCCCAGCCCTGACGGATATAGCGCACAGCTCGAAACAACAATGTATCAGTATCCGGGTGACAAATATGTTGATATCGTAGGTGTTGACGCGTATAGCCTTCCGTATGCAAACAGCGGAGGAGGTTACGAGGCTCTTATGAAAACGGGTAAGCCTGTTTCTATAACCGAGACCGGCCCCACAAGATTTGAGAAGAGAGACATTGAAGGTTTTACTTATATAGATGAGAGAGACTACAACTGTGAAATTCTACTTAACGAGCTGAAGGACATGCTTAATGCCGGACTAAAAATATCCTACTGCAGCACTTGGTCGAATCATCTATCTATCCTTGGCCTTGAGGGTACGGCTGAGTTTATGAGCGATCCCCTAATAATCTCTCGCGAGGATCTTGCAGAATACTGGAAGAATAACTAAGCAGGGGCGGCTCACTTGTTTATGGGGCGTCTGCATGCTGTGCTTTTTATATAAAAAGTGTCAAAAAGTGTAAATACATCATTTTGTTTATTTACTGAGTTGTTCTTATACTGTAAAATTAAGAAGTGTGCCTTGTGCGCATGAAACTGTATTATCACGGAGGATAGAATGAAAAAGGTATTTAGTTTGATAATGGTGTTGTTGCTCGTTGCTACGGCGGTTATGTTTGTCGCCTGCGGCGATAATGGCGATGTTTCTACGAATAATGGCGACGAGGAGATTGCGGGATCTCTTAAGATAAACGTAAAAGAGGATGACGGTAGCAAAACGGTTGTCGGCGTAGATATGGACACCGGTGTTGACGGATATACTATCGTCAGAGACGAAAACGCTTCAAGTGCTGTCAAGGAAATCGTTACGAATATCAGAACGGTAATTCTTGATAAGACCGGAGCAAGTCTCAAGATAAAGACGAGCTTTGTTGGAGTAAACAAGGCGATAGTCATTTCTATTGATGAGGAAATGGGAGTCGACGAATACAGTTTGACCGCAGAAAAAGGAAGGATATATATAAAAGCCGGATCCGAAGAATCACTCTCCAAGATCACATCTGTTTTCACCGGTTCTTTTATTTACGGCTCGAAGAAAGCGCTTCTTGTACCGGCAGGCAAGGGATATGTTCGCGATATAGACTATCCTTTTGATAAGATCACGGTTGATGGGGTTGATATCTCCGAATTTGAGGTCTATGTTGATCCGGCAATACTGGATGAGGGAGTTCCTTATTCTATTGTAGAAGCTGTTGAGGATGCATTAAATGCCAAGCTTTTGAAAGCGGTCGGACGAGAGGTCAGCGAAACCTCAACTTTCATTAAAGGAAATAACTACGTAATTATAAACAAGGTAGATTTTGTTGATGACGTAGACGCTTTCTCGATAAAAATAGAAAACGGAAATATTTACCTTGAAGGAAGCTTCGTTTCATTGCAGGCGGCTGCAGAGACGATCGTAACCGAACTTATCGGATATAAGGAAGGCATGAAGGAAAGCGGAAAGAAGGTAGATCTTTCCAACGGAACAACGCTTGAAGGCTCTGCTAATATGACAGTTCCTTATACGAAGGCAGAGCTTCTTAAGCTGTTTGAATACGCTTATGAAAATGACGAAATGCTCCTTACCGGTACTCATACATGGGGCGTCGAAAACGGAAAAGACATAACAAATACAGAAGAAAGCTTTGAAAGTATGGGATATGACGTTCCCGTAATACTTGAGCTTGACATGGCTTCTTACAGCCCGTTGATGGCTTCAAACAACGGGGAAGACTCCTTGAGTGATTATGCTCTCTCCTGGATCGTATCGGAAGCAAAGCAGCACGTTTCAAACGGAGGAGTTATTGCGGTCTGTGCACACTTTGTGAATCCCACTCTGCAGTTTGATGATGAGGATAGGTTCTATTCCGGTAAGATTGGTGGCGATGCAGGCGTAAAAGAGATGATTACGAAGGGAACACCGCTCAATAAGGCGTTCCATCAGTCTGCAGATACGACTATTCGCCTTGTTAAGGCGCTGAACGATAATGGCATACCGTTCCTTCTCCGTCCCTTCCATGAGATGACCGGAGACTGGTTCTGGTGGGGTATTGCAAGAGAAAGAATGTCTGCCGAGTCATTTGTGGATCTCTGGAAATACTTCTATAATGAGGTTACAGTAGTAAACGGTGTAACAGAGGCTCTTTGGGTATATTCGCCCAGCACAAACAGCACGCTTACAAGCTACAATATAGATATTATGTATCCATATCCGGGAGATGAATACATTGACATCGTGGGTATGGACGGATATATAGGCGGTGCGTCATCCCCCAGATACAATGAAAACGACGGATGGGATAAGCTTGTGGCAACCGGCAAGCCGGTTGCATTTACCGAGTTCGGTCCCGATCCCTCGGTTACAAAGAAGGACTCTGACGGCAATCAATATTATAATTATGACTGCAAGGAAATGATAAAGGATCTGAAGACCTTGATGAAGAACGGTCATAAGATAGCTTATTTTGAGACCTGGACATGGAGTATTATGATCTATCTTGACCACCCTGAGGCGGTAATGGAGGATCCGATCATCTATACTCGCAGTGAGATGATGTCATATTGGGCAAACGATTAAACTAATATTATCTGACGGCAAGCTCGAAAGGAGCTTGCCGTCTTTTTTGAAACTGCAGGTTGAAGAATGCGATAAGGAGAATACACCGTTGGGTGATTTTCACAAAAAAACAGGAGTCTGTTTGTTAAAATTGTGAAATATTCTTTCAATTACAGAGAATATATGTTATAATTAACACGCATTATCGCGTACTTTACGCTGTTGCTTTATTAGGGAATAAAAAGCCAAATAAAACTTGTGGCGTTGCAACTATTTTAAGTCATTATTTAATAGAAAGTGTGTGTCTATGGGGAGGTAATATGAAGGGTTTTCAGTTGTTTCTGAGAATTGTTTTTGTTGTGATAATGGCCACATTACTTGCGTCCTGTGCATCTACACTGTCGAAAAGCGATGAAAATGAAGAGACGGGCGAGATGATCGAAACTGCACAGCCAAACCCATCTTCAGACATCACAGGCCGAGTTATATCAAAGGGTAAGACCTTTAAGATCGTACTTACGGATAAAGAAGAAAACTCAACGGTGGACACCGCAGTAGAGGCTTTCGTTTCCGACGTTGTCGGATATGCTGACGGCGCGGCATAAAAGGGCAGTAAGGTAAACCTTACCTCTGCCGATAGTATGGAGGGCTCTCTCGATCTTACTATGCCATATAACGCAGACGAGCTTCTTGCTATGTTTAAGGATGCTTACGGGAGAGACGATATGGTCCTCTCGGGCACACACGTTTGGGACGACTCTATGGCGGGAACAAACGGCACGGGTGTAAGAGCTACAGAGACAGTATTTGAAAAGAGTGGACTTGAGATCCCTGCTATATTTGAGATAGAGGTTACAAAGGTCGACAACCCCGATGATAATTATACCTTTGAGCAGTTCGATATTTCGAAGCTTGTCTCCGAGGCTATGAACCACGTGGCGCAGGGTGGAGTTATCTCAATGTCTACACACTTTGCAAACCCGTACGGCCCCGAAAGATACATAAACGGTAGTTGGTATGGACTGGTACACGGCCGGTAATAAAGAGTATAATGCAAACGGAGGCTATGACAAGCTGATGTCAACGGGCAAGCCGGTGGCGCTCTGTGAATACGGCCCCTCACATGGTTCGGATCTGAAGGTATCGACGGTTGACGGCAGCTACTACTAAAAATATACCGGCGAGGATGTTATGGATGACATTAAAACTATGCTCGCGGCAGGTCATAAAATAGCTTATTTTGAGACCTGGACCTGGAATGGCTCGTATATCTGGCTTGAGAAGCCCGAGGTCATTGTAGACGACCCGATAATCTATAACAGAAGCGAAATGATGGAATATTGGGCAAATAACTAAAAAAAGAGCTGACGCTTATGCGTCAGCTCTTTTTTACAGCTTCAAGGACGAGCCTTTTAGCCTCTTCTATGTTGTCGGCTTTTATAGTACAGCCGGCAGCTTTTACGTGGCCGCCACCGCCAAGGACTGCGCATATGGCGGAGACGTCTGTCTCGGATGCCGAGCGCATCGAGCAGCGGAAGACCCTCTCGTCCTTCGGTTGTCTTATAGCCACCGCAACCTCGACTCCCTCAACGCTTCTAGCAACTTCGATAAGCGTTTCAAGATATTCGTCCGCAATACCGTGCTCTGCTTTAAGTGCATACGGAAAAGTAATAACTGCTATTCTTCCGCTGTCGTGGAGCGTCAGATTATCAAAGCCGAGCTTTTCGGCCTTCAGCTGCATCATTGATTTTGAATCAAAGAGCAGATGGTTTATTTTAGCCGTGTCGATGCCGCTCTCGATAAGGGATGCGGCTGTTTTATGAGTTTTCGGTGTTACCGACGAGTACTTAAAGCACCCCGTATCCGAGCTTATCGCCGCATAAAGGCAGAAATCGATATCCTTTGATATTTCCGCAATAGCTCCACGACGGAGCATCTCTCTTGAGATATCGAATATTATCTCTCCCGTTGCCGATGCATCGGGAAGTATATATCCGTTCGCATACTGCACGCCTCTGCCGTGGTGGTCTATCATAAGCTCTATCTGCCCGATAAACCTATCTCCAAGCGAACCGAGCTGTGCGGGTGACGCAGTATCGACAGTTATTACTCTCTCGGCATTAAATGACACAGGAATATTCTCTTCGAGAAGCGAATCCTGCTCTGTTGGTAGAAAACGGAGCCTGTGCGGCAGCTCTGTGTCGCAGATACAGTAGGCGTCCATTCCTGCGGCTATAAGGAGCTTTTTCAGTGCCAGTGCCGAACCAATGGCGTCGCAATCGGGGCGGGTATGACAGAGTATCAGGGTGCTTTTCTTTTCACAGAGTATATCTACCGTCTCGGAGAATCCGAGTCTGCTGTAATTGCACTCCGCTCCGCTCATCAATCTTCACCGTCCTCGTTTGCCTTAGCTTCGTCATCCGAAAAGGTTATTCCCTCAAGGAGAGTTGCTATATGTGCACCGTGCTTTATTGAATTATCGTGGATAAAGGTAAATTCGGGGGTGATGCGCAGGTTCATATTTCTCGCTATTTGACCTCTTATAAAGCCTGCCGCAGTCTTAAGTCCCTTTGCAACCTCCTTCGGGTCACTTTCTCCAAGGAAGGAGTAGTATATTTTAGCGTATTTAAGGTCGGGAGTGACCTCTGCCGCCGTAACGCTGACAAAGGCACGTGCTACTCTTGGGTCCTTGACCTCTCTGAGCACTATGGCGACCTCCTTCAGCATCTCGTCGTTTATTCTGTCTCTTCTGTAATTTGCCATTTTTATCTCCAATCGGTTTTTATATCAGTTTTCGGTATCATAAGGATCTGTCTCTACCGTTTCGTCGATGCTTTCAGTATCTTCGGGAATGAAAGTATCCTCGGGCGACTCTGTGTCGGTCGGTACTACCGTATCCTCGGGTTCTTCTGTTTCATCAGGCATCTCGGTCTCGGCGGGCGGGGTGGGGATATTCGGTTCTTCCGTCTTTCCGCCGAAAATCTCCGAAAGCTGTGCGTTTGCCTCGTCACGTCGAGAGCTTATAAGCTCAGTCGCAGAAAAATCAGGGCTCGTGCGTGCTTCTCTCACCGCACCGTAGGTGGCGCCTGCGAGCAGATCTGCCCAGGATGAGTAAAGGAATGTAAAGTCAAAGGTCATGCTGCCGAGCACCGCATCCATTGAACGTAAAGCCTTGCTGTCTCTGAAATAATTATAAAGACAGCTCGTTTTGTATTCTTCTGTGAGAAGCTCGTAGGAGGCTGTGTTGAGAGCACCGATGAGGATTCCCGTCATTTCAATTTTATTGTTTTCGGCAGGGACTGCAATAACGTTTGCGTTTGCCGCAGTATATCCGTAATATTCCTTTTGTTCTTCGCTTATCTTCGGTATCGGGATAACGCCCCAGCTTACGTCGCACACCGCAAATTCCGACATCTTCTCAAGCGGAGCTATCGCAAGAAAGAGCTTTCCTTCTCCAAAAAGATTAAAAAAGTCTTTTTCACCTTTGCCCTTGTATGCTGCCTCGTTTCCGTAGACAAGAGAGCAGGTCAACTCTATAAGGCTTTCGAGCTCATTCGAGTCAAAGGATATTTTTGGCGTATATCCGAGCTTGTTTTCTATGAGCCTTGCACCGCCCGAGTGGAAAACGACGTCGGTATATTCGTTACCCATAGTGGCGCTTCCTTGACCTACGACGCCAAGTGACGACGTTGCTTCCTTTGATATTCTGTCAAAGACTTCCCAGGTCCATTTTCCCTCTGAAACGAGCTCGTCAAGGTCATATCCGAGCTCCTTCCCGATATCACGGTTAAAGAAAACAGCATATATTTTGCTAAAATCCGCACTTGCCGCACCGATATCGGCGTAAATTGCATTTCCTGCCGCACCCTCGCTCCACTCACGCGAGTAGGAGTTCACCGTTCCATAGAATGGAAGGGAACGAAGGTTCATTATAAGTCCATCGGAGGCAAGCTTACCTATTCTGTATTCGGGTACGGACACAAGATCGGCATAATAGTCATCTGCAAGCGAGGCATTGAGAAGGTCGGTAGCGATTCTTCCCTCGTCTGCAAAAATATTGATTATATCGACGTTATATCTTTTTTCGATAAGAGAATCACGCAGAAGCAGAGCTCTGTCGTAATATTCCTCACCGTCTGTGGCAAAGGTCATGGTGCTCGTTGTTGCAATAATAAAATTCTGACCGCCAAAATCGTACTTAGTGAGCGCTTCAAGGCGCTTTTTTGCCCTGTCTGCGGCGCCCTCGGGTGTTAGAAGCTCTGTTTTTTCGGCAGTGCTTTCGAGCGCTCCTGTATCATCGCTTGTCTCATACGTCTCAGCAGGAGCCTCGGTCACGACGGGCGAGGTGTCTGAATCCTCTCCGTTCCCGCTGTTTATAACGATAAACGAGCATGAGCTGAGCAGTAAGGAAAAAACGATGAGCAGAGAAACAAATGTAAAAAATCTGCTATTTAAGGTCATATTTCACCTCACGAAAGCTTAACAGTGACGATAAATCCGTCCGTATTATTCCCCGAAACCGTGTATTCATAACCGGAAGGCAAAATAATATCGGTGTCTCCGCTCTCGGATGCCGGAACGTAGTAAATTTCGTAGCTGATGCCGTCGTCACTCTCGACTGTGAGATGGATATCATCGTAAGCGTGCTCGTTGCGTAAAAGTTCAATATACTCCTCAAGAACGAGACCTTCCTTATAGATATAATACGCATGCGGAACGCCAACGTAGCGGAAGTGCCATGCCTCATAAGCAATTCCCGTAATATCGGCTTTTTCCTCGGGATAGCGGAGTATAAAACCGTATTTATGTGCGTTTTCGTATATCCAGAGGTATTCCTCCTCGTCGCTGATGTACGTGTTTGCCCCATCCTTATATACCGACATATCAAATGCCATAGCGGTGTGGTGCTCGCTCTCACCCGGCCTTGCAACGTACTTAAGCGCTTCCTTTTCGCCGTCACGCTCTACACGGTAGTCAAATAGCTCCTTTTGGCTTTCCTCTGAGCGAAAGGCGCTCTTTACAAGAAGCCCTCTCTCGCCCGTAGTCTCGTAAAAGGTCTCGGTCATTTCATTGAGCTTTGAGAGGACAAAGGAGTCGAGCTCAAGGTCTGCTGTGCTTATCTGAAAGGCACGTGCGCCGTTATCATATTTCTTTCTTCCCGTGTAAAGGTCTTGAAGATTCATCTTTTCGGGGAAAACGTAGGGCGCGCCTGCACGCACAAGTATAAGGTCACCGCGGTGAAGCTCCTCCGGGGTAAATTTTTTAGTTATAAATCCTTCTTTTAGTACGCCCCCTGCCGTGTCCTCCGGGGTGGTCTGTGCCGAGGTGTCCACGGTATCGGTAAGTGGAGAGGTCTCTCTGTTTTCTTCTCTTTCGCTTATTCTTTTTAGCGAAACGAGAAGAATAGCGGTTCCTGCAACGAGCAGAACGACGATAAAAGAGAGAAGGATAGTCTTCATCATTCTCTGTCTTCTGCGTCTGCGGCTTCTTCCTCCGTACGAGCGATTTTGACCGTAATTCATAAGCACCTCCGTTAAAGCAAGGACAGGGACGCTCTGCACATCTTATGCAGATGCGTGAGACAGTCCCTGCCGTCGATTATTTTTTACCCTTTTATGTGGGTGGATTATTTGTCAGCGTCCTTCATGGAAAGGCGGATTCTGTTCTTTTCGTCAACGCCGAGATACTTAACTCTTACAGCGTCGCCGATAGCAACAACGTCCTCAACCTTTTCAACTCTGTTTTCGGAAAGCTTGGAGATGTGAACCATGCCTTCCTTACCGGGAGCGTATTCAACGAACGCACCGCAAGCGATGATGCCTGTGACTGTGCCGGGGTAGGTTACGCCAACCTCAGGCTCAAAGCAGATAGCGTCGATCATAGCCTTTGCAGCCTCTGCGTCTGCTGTGTTCACAGCTGCGATGTGGATAGTTCCGTCGTCCTCAATATCTACCTTTGCACCTGTGTCGCCGGTGATCTTCTGGATAACAGAGCCGCCCTTACCGATAACTTCTCTTATCTTATCGGGATCGATCTTCATAGAGATCATCTTGGGAGCGTACTTCGAAACGTCCGCACGGGGAGCCTCGATAGCCTTGAGGATAACCTCGTCGATGATATAATCACGGCCGCTGTGAGTGATCTCAAGAGCCTTCTTGATTATCTCGGGAGTAAGACCGTCTATCTTAAGGTCCATCTGAATGGATGTGATACCTGCGTGAGTACCTGCTACCTTGAAGTCCATATCGCCATAGAAGTCCTCAAGGCCCTGAATATCTATCATGGTCTCCCAGCTTCCGTCCTCTTCGGTGATAAGACCGCAGGAGATACCTGCAACGGGAGCCTTTATCGGAACACCTGCATCCATAAGAGCGAGTGTAGAACCGCAAACGGAGCCCTGAGAGGTCGAGCCGTTAGAGGAAAGAACGTCGGAAACGAGACGGATAGCATAGGGGAACTCCTCGGGAGAGGGAAGAACGGGAACGAGAGAACGCTCTGCAAGTGCACCGTGGCCGATCTCACGGCGTCCGGGGCTTCTTGCACTCTTTGCCTCACCTGTTGAGTAGCCGGGCATATTGTAGTGGTGCATATATCTCTTCTCTTTTTCGTTGTCAATGCCGTCAAGCATCTGAGCCTCGTCAAGAGTACCGAGAGTTGCGGAAGTGAGAACCTGAGTCTGACCGCGGGTGAACATACCCGAGCCGTGAACTCTGGGGAGAAGACCTACCTCTGCGGTAAGCGGACGGATCTCGTCCATACGTCTGCCGTCAACACGCTTTCTGTCAACGAGGAGCCAGCGACGAACGATCTTCTTCTGGATCTTGTAGATGAGCTCGTCCATAATGGAAGCGATCTCGGGGTATTCTTCACTGAATTTCTCTACGATATCATCCATAATGGGCTGCATCTTAGCGTCACGAACGTTCTTGTCGTCTGTGTCAAGAGCTTCCATAACAGCCTTCTCGCAGAAATTGAATACCTTATCAAACATATCGTGATCAAGCTCGCAGGAGGGGTAAGCGAACTTGGGCTTACCGATCTCATCAACGATACCGCCGATAAATTCGAGAATACCCTGGTTCTCCTCGTGAGCAAGCATGATAGCGTCGTACATAACGTCATCGGGAACCTGATTTGCGCCTGCCTCTATCATAACGACCTTGGTCTTTGAGGAAGCGACTGTGAGCTCAAGGTCGCTGACCTTTCTCTGCTCCTCGGTGGGGTTGATAACGAGCTTGCCGTCAACGAGACCTACGAAAACGCCGCTTATAGGGCCGTTCCACGGGATATCGGAGATAGCAAGGGCGGTAGAAGCACCGATCATAGCTGCGATCTCAGGTGAGCAGTCGGGGTCAACGCTCATAACTGTGAGAGAAAGAGCAACGTCGTTGCGAAGGTCCTTAGGGAAAAGGGGACGGATGGGACGGTCGATAACACGGCTGGTAAGAACTGCCTTCTCAGAGGGCTTACCCTCTCTCTTGAGATAACCGCCGGGTATTTTACCTGCCGCATACATTCTCTCCTCGCAGTCGACGGAGAGGGGAAGGAAGTCGATACCG
>SVUB01000091.1 GCA_015063495.1 Oscillospiraceae bacterium | reverse complement strand
TGAAGATTGGGCTCTGCTGGAAAGTCGGCCGGTAGCCGTAAGCGCCTGCTTGAAGTCGGTGTGTATACGTCCGTTCTCGTCTGCCAGAGTGGGAAGAACAGAGGCATAGGTTCCGTGAAGCTTGGTCACTTGACGGTACTCAAGAATGTCGTCGATAATAGGCGAATAAGGGCGCAGATCCTCAAGAGTCTGATGATCTGTGGAATATCCGCTCTTGTTTTTTTTCTTGCAGGGAAGTCCAAGATCCTCGAAAAGCACCTCGCCGAGCTGCTTCGGGGAGTTGAGATTGAACTCTCGACCTGCCTGCATATAAATTCTGCCTGTAAGCTCGTTTGCAAGCCCCTCGAGCGCATCCGCATACTCAAGCATACCCTGAGAATCAATCTTAAATCCGGTCTCCTCTATTCGTGAGAGCAGGGTAACCAAGGGCAACTCTATATCAAAGAGGATACCCTCTGCACCAATCTCACATATCTTCTGCTTCATAGCCGCCTCAACCTCGGTAAACAGCGATTCGCAGGGCGAATCAGCCTCGGGAGTTTTGCCGGCAAATGCGGTTGCCAGCGACTCTGCTGTAGGACTTCCGCCACCGGGATTCAGCACGTAAGAGTAGAGAAGGAGATCGGCAAATTTTGTGTTTTCGGGGTTTACTCCGGCCTTTCTCAGAGTGTGATAAAGAGCCTTGCCGTCATAGCATAAAACGGTGGAATTCTGAAAAATCTCTGCAAGGTTTAAAAGCTCGCCTGAGTAAGAAAAATGATTATTTTCGCTTGAAATGTAAACTATACCGTTCAAAATCTCGAAAGAAAAGGGAGATTTAACGTTTTTAATGATATTGTCTGCGTTGGACTCTGTGTAAATACTTTTTGTGTTCAAAAGAGGATTTTCTTCGGTTATCTCTGCCTCTGCACCGGATTCTGTAAGCCCGAATTTAACTATAAGCGAGTTCAGCTCAAGCTCGGTAAATTTGCGGTAAAGTCCTGCGAAATCAATAGTTTTACGCTTAAGATCCGAAAGATTCTTTTCAATGGGTGCGTTGATGCAGATCTCTGCCAGCTTGCGTGACAGATATGCGTTATCCTTGTCACGAATAAGCTTCTCACGTACGCCCTTGGAGATTCGCTTGTCATCTATGCTCTCATAGATTCCGTCAAGACTGCCGAAGTTTTCTATAAGTGTCTGTGCGGTTTTCTTTCCCACACCTGCGACGCCGGGAATATTATCCGATGAGTCGCCCATCAGCGCCTTCATATCTACAAATTGGGCAGAGCTTATACCGTATTCCTCACGGAATGCCGCCTCGTCCATGTGCTTGGTTTCGCTGTTGGTAGCTAGGAGAACCTTCACCTTGTCATCTATCAGCTGAAGCAGATCTCGGTCACCCGAAAGTATATATGCCTCTGTATCCGGCTGAGAATGAGCCATTTTTGCAACCGTTCCCTGAATATCGTCGGCCTCGTATCCGGGCAGCTCAAGAACGTGAAGTCCCATAAGTGCAAGGCACTCCTTGGCATCGGGAAACTGAGAGATCAGATCCTCGGGCGTGGCGTGTCTGCCTGCCTTGTAGCCGTCGTACATCTTATGGCGGAAGGTGGGCGCCTTAAGGTCAAAGGCAACCGCCGCATAATCCGGCTTTATTGCGCTAAGCTGACGGGAGATTATATTTATCATACCGTACACGGCGTGGGTCGTCTTTCCGCTCTTGGTAGTGAGAGGACGCATACCGTAATAGGCACGGTTTATTATGCTGTTGCCGTCAATGACGAGTATTTTTTTCATAATAAAGATCCTTTATCAGTCGTTATGTGGCAGATCCTGATCTGCTCCCTCGGGAGTAAAATTGGTCTCGGACTCTGCTTCGGGAAGGTCAAAGGTATAGTTAGCAGCGTCCTCGGTATCATCGTTTTCTACAATATTATTATAAGCGTGCGTGCGTGAGAGCTTGCGCTGCTCCTGAATTTCCTCCTCACGCCTGGATGCAAGTACACTGATGCTTTTTACAGCATCGCATTCCTCGGCAGGAGTCAGAGTGCGGCTCTGAAGCACCTTGGAGAAGATGAATACGGAGATTGCCAGAGAAAGAATGCTTTCAACAAGACTGTCGGAAACAATATTTCCGTTTGCTACGTAAACGATAAGCGAGGGAATGGATGAATATGCGGTAAGCAGGCAGGCAATCAGACCGAAGCCGACGTAGCCACGCCATTTTGCACGGCCAATGCAGATCCTGGATTCAAACAGGAAGAATATAGCCGCAGAGAGAAATGCCATCTGATCCACGATCTTGTTAGGCGAGTTGGTGGGACGCACTTCGTTGTTGAAGAAGAGCATCACCGAGTAGATAGCCAGGAAGAAAACTATAGACAGACTGAATATAGCCTTGTATAAATGCTCGTTCTTTTCGATAAACACCGACACGAGGAAGGATCCGGCAGAAAGAAAGGCGAGCAAAGCACAAACTATGGCAAGCGGTGAAATGATTCCGGAGGGGTGAAAATCAAAGGCGACTGAAATGCTGTGTGCGCCCATAAAGATAAGAGCAATACTGACGATTCCCGCAGGGATATATGATGCGGCATTATCGCTTCTTGCGATAAGCTTTCTCTCCTTCTCGCCGAGGAACAGGTAGCTTGCAAATCCGATTACAGAAAGCAGGACTATGCCCGATGCAATAGATATGGTTATCTTGTTATCAAAATGACCCGATACCGTATCAAAGGAGGTAAGCAGCGCAATAGTGCGCAGAATACTTGCCGCTATGGTTACAAAGAAAAGGGGTATGAGATAAAGGTCGATTTTTCTCAGCTTTTTCATAAAACGTTTCCTTCATTTAATAATAATCGTGCGTGTGCGCACGCAATATATAAGCTTTACCTATCTATTTTACATCAAAATTGTTAACAAAATGTAAACAAAAACGAAAAAAGTTAAATTTTTAGTCTCATAAAAGCTTCATTTTGGGCATCAGGTCGGGAATTTTATAATTTTTGTGCAATATATACAAAAACAAAGAATAATTTTCGTAAAAATTTAAAGAAAATTTTTTAAACTTTTTTCGCCAAAATACTTGAAAAATAAAAGATTTTATAGTATAATAGCTCTGCTTGATATGCGTTGAAGCGGGAGGTGGCTGCTCTTTGAAGCAGGGAATTTCCGTGGAGTATGTCCGATATTTTAACCGGGCGAAGCAAGAGTGTTGGCCTTATTGGCA
>SVUB01000090.1 GCA_015063495.1 Oscillospiraceae bacterium | reverse complement strand
ATTGTTATCCGGTAAATTACACCGTAAAATGCGCCCGCAAGTGTGCCGTAAAGAAGCACGGGACCTGCAACAGTAAATATCTTAGCCCCCACGCCAAGGACGAGTCCCTCGGATTTCGTGTCAATTGCCGGCGAAACGACGGAGTTCGCAAAGCCGGTAATGGGTACGAGCGTGCCTGCTCCTGCGTGCTTGGCAATGCAGTCAAAAACGCCTATACCCGTAAGAAGTGCGGCGAGAAAAATCAGCGTTACCGAGGTAAGCGTTCCTGCATCCTCCTTATTCAGCCCCCAAACAGTGTAGGCTGACGTTAAAAGCTGTCCGAACGTGCATATAGCTCCGCCGACAAGAAATGCCCAAAGGCAGTTTTTAGCTGTCGGAGACTTAGGCGCATGGGCAGTAGCGTACTTTTTATAAGTTTTCTTATCAATATTCATTTTCTTTCCTCGCTTTTGCCTTTTGCTTCTATTTTTCCCCATAGGACGTAAAAATATGTTGCAAAATTTCAAAAATCCACTTTACTTTGTCTGAATTTAGGCATATAATATACTTGAGGATGAAAAATCTCCCGAAAAAGTGTTTCGGAGAAGGAAAGGGGCAGAATATGTCAAAGTTTGATGAATTTATGAGCGGTGCAAAAAACGTCGCAAAAAGAGCGGCAAACGAGACCGTAAAGCTTACCGACATCACGTCCACAAAGGTAAAAATAAAGGCTGAGCAGGCAAGGCTTCTCGACAGATATGAAAGGCTCGGCAAGGAAGCAGAGTCTTATCTGAGAGCTGCGGATGAGCTTCCCGAGCAGATAGCGTCAGCACTTGACGAGATAGACAAGGTAAATGCCAAAATAAAAAGCCTTGAAAAAGAGCTCACGGCAAAAAAGGCAAAGTACGAAAAGAAAAAGCCTGACGAAGAGTCCGCAGAAGAGGCAGAGAAATAATAAAAACACCGCAGTTTCTGCGGTGTTTTTAATTTTCAACCTCAAAGAAATATTTTTCTCTGTGAGCTCTGACGCTCTGCACAAGTCCGATTATTATATACATCGAAAGCATCGACGAGCCACCGTAGCTCATAAACGGAAGCGTAATTCCGACAACAGGAAGAAACGCCATGCACATACCGAGGTTTTCAAGCGTCTGGACGATAATTATCGCCGCCGCACCGATGCAGATATACGCACCGATAAGTGAGCGGGCAGTCTTTGCTATCATCAGTATCCTTACGACCATAACAACAAGAGTCAGTATGACTATAATTCCGCCTACAAAGCCGAACTTTTCGCAAAAAGAAGCGAAAATAAAGTCGGTATGCGATGCGTAAAGCCTCTCATAATAAGAGCCGCCGTCAATACCCTGTCCCCACATTCCGCCGTTTGCTATCGCCTGTCGGCTCAGCAGTGGCTGGAGTCCTTTATCAAGAGGGTCAAGCTCGGGCTTAAATCCGTAGATTATTCTCTTCTGCTGATAGTCGTGAAGCATCGGCCACACGTACGGAAATCCTATGAGAGCCGCCGCACCGATACCAACGAAAAACCAAGAACTAAGTCCTGCGCAAAATAGCATTATCACGGTGAATCCCATATAAACGAGCGCAACTCCAAGGTCTCCCGAAATTAGTATAAGTCCGATTATAAGTCCTGCGTGGAGCGCAAGTCCCGCAAGATGCTTAAAATTATTTATCTTGTCTCGAACGAAAGCAAGATGCTTTGAAAAGGTCATTATGTAAGCCGCTTTTACAAACTCCGAGGGCTGAATTCCGACGGGACCAAAGCGCAGATAACTCATATTCGAGCCTGCGGCAACACCGAAAACGAGCGTTCCCTCAAGTAGCATAAGAGAAAAAACGTAAAATGCTTTACCGAATTTGTCTATAAACTCCTCATAATCGGCAATAGTTATAAAGAGCATCATCGCTATGCCCATAACGACCGAGATTATCTGCACGGTAAACGCCGAGGATGAAAAATCCATCATTTTACCGAGTCCTCCGCCGAGAGTCGTAAGGCTCATAGCGGTCAGCAGCAGCGTGCAGATAAGGAGCACAGGGTCTATCATACGCACACGCTGGCGTGCAGTCACACTAAACGATCTTACCATATGCTCCTCCTTCATTTTTATTATAGTTAAGGGCTGCCCAAAGAACAGCCCTCAAAATGTCTTAATAAGCTCTTGCCCAGACGACCATATGCTTTGCTTTCTTTCCGCAGCAAACGCAAACGTCCTCTATCTGCTCCTGCTCAAGCGGTATGCAGCGAGAGCCGATGCCTGTCTGTGCCTTAACGCCGTCCTCGCATTCCTCGTCGCCGCACCACATTGCCTTAACGAATCCGTCGCCATTTTTAAGCGCTTCGTTTATCTCGTCAATCGTCTTGCAGGCATAAGTTCTTCTCTCACGGTTGGCAAGTGCCTTCTCATACATTCCGTCACGAACCTCACTAAGCTTTGCAGCAACAGTATCGGCAAGGCCTTCAAGGCTGACGACAGTCTTCTCGAGGTTATGACGTGTAACGACCACGCACTGACCGTTCTCTATATCTCTAGGACCTATCTCGATGCGGAGCGGAACGCCCTTCATCTCGTACTCGGCATACTTCCATCCGGGTGAGTTGTCGCTGTCGTCAAGCTTGACTCTGAAGCGGTCCTTAAGCGCATTATAAAGCTCGGTAGCCTTCTCGATAACACCTTCCTTGTGCGCTGCAACGGGAATAATTACAACCTGAATAGGTGCAACCGCAGGGGGAAGAACGAGACCGTTATCATCGCCGTGTGTCATAATGATACCGCCGATCATACGGGTAGTACAGCCCCAAGAGGTCTGGAAGGGGTGAGCAAGTGTATTTTCCTTTGTGGAATAGGTTATATCAAACGCTTTTGCAAAGCCGTCGCCAAAGAAGTGCGACGTTGCCGCCTGGAGAGACTTTCCGTCATGCATAAGCGCTTCGATCGCATAGGTGTCCTCTGCACCCGCAAACTTGTCCGAGGGAGTCTTGCGTCCCTTGATAACGGGGATAGCAAGGTCGTTCTCATGGAAGTCTGCATAGACGTTTAACATCTGTACAGTCTCCTCTACTGCCTCCTCGGCAGTTGCGTGCATCGTATGTCCTTCCTGCCAGAGGAACTCTCGGCTACGAAGGAAAGGTCTTGTTGTCTTTTCCCATCTTACGACGTTACACCACTGATTATAGAGCTTGGGAAGGTCACGGTAAGAGCGGATTATATTCGCATAATGCTCGCAGAAAAGAGTCTCGGACGTGGGACGAACGCACATACGC
>SVUB01000089.1 GCA_015063495.1 Oscillospiraceae bacterium | reverse complement strand
CCCTCGGCGGCGGCAGAGCTTGCCGTTCCGGAAAGAGCGGACGTTTTACACACACTTGAATATATCAGAGGGCGTATGGCTCTACTTACGCTTAATTACGTAAAAGAGCAGAGAAAGGCACTTACCGTGCTTTCGTCTTCACCATACCTTAGATCCCCGCATAATTTTCTTGATACGAAGCGGATCCTCTTATCACAGCTTCTAGATAAACTTGATTCGTCTGTGTTAAGAGCAGTAGCCTTAAAGCAGGCAGAGTATAAGGAAAAAGCGGCAGCTCTTGGAGCGCTCAGCCCTCTTGCAGTGCTTTCAAGGGGATATGGCGTCAGCTATAGGGAGGACGGTAGGCTTATAAAGAGCGCAAAGGACGTTAAAGCAGGCGATAAAATAAAAAACGAGCTTTCCGACGGCGTTGTATATGCCACGGTAAACGGGACCGAGCTTAAGGAGGTCAGATAATGGAAAATAAAAATGAGAAATTTGAGGTCTCGATGAAGAGACTCGATGATATAGTAAGATCTCTCGAAAACGGGAGTGCGGACCTTGACAGCGCCCTTGCACTTTACGAGGAGGGTATCGGTCTTGTGCGCAAATGCGGCAAGATGCTGGATGACGCCGAGAAGAAGATAAAGATCCTTCAGTCTGACGGAGAAGGAAATATGACCGAGAGGGATTTTGAAGCAAAAGATGAATGACAATTTTGAAGCTCTTGCGGCGGATATAAAAAAGCCGCTCTTGCGACGGAGGAATATATCAGGGGGACATTCGGCTTGCCCGACTCTGATATTGACGAGGTCGCAGATGCTATGAAATACAGCGTTTATGCAGGCGGAAAGAGAATAAGAGCGTATATCTGTCTCGCTTTTTGCCGTCTGTTTGGCGGTGACGTCAAAGCTGCTCTGCCTTTTGCGGCGGCAATAGAGATGATACATACGTTCTCTCTGATTCACGACGACCTGCCCTGTATGGATGACGACGACCTTCGTCGTGGTAAGCCGACAAACCATAAGGTTTATGGTGAGGCAACTGCGCTCCTTGCGGGCGATGCGCTTGCGCTTAAGGCCTTTGGCGTTGTGGCTGAAAACCCGTATGTCTCTCCCGATATAGCCTTGCGTGCTGTCAGAGCACTTTCCTTTGCCTCAGCAGAGCGGGGAATGGTAGGCGGACAGATAATGGATATGCAGGGCGAGAAGACCGCACTGCCGATTGAAAAGCTGAAAAAATTACAGTCACTTAAAACCGGCGCACTTATAGAGGTTTCTGCCCGACTCGGAGCTATGGCGGCGGGTGTTAGTGATGATGACAGGCGAATGTTAAACGCGCTCGAATACGCAAAGGGAATAGGCCTTGCTTTCCAGATTAAGGACGATATACTTGACGTTACGGGAGACGAAGCGCTCCTCGGAAAGCCTATCGGAAGCGATGCGGAGAATTCAAAGAGCACCTTCCTTCGCTTTATGAGCATAGAAGAAGCGGAAAAATACGCAAAAGAGCTCACGGAGAAGGCAAAAGAGTCGATATCGGGGTATGAGGGCAGAGAGAATCTGCTTGCCCTTGCTGACTTTTTGCTTGAGCGAAACTCATGATGAGAGCAGATATATATCTTGCGCAGTTTGGGTACGCAAAGAGCCGTCAGAGTGCAAAGACGATGATAGAAAAAGGCTCGGCGACTATTGACGGCAGAGTTATAGAAAAGCCATCGGAGCAGATAGACGAGACGGTAGAACATAATATTGAAGTCATCGCAGAAAAATACGTTTGCCGTGGGGCACTTAAGCTCGAAGGAGCACTTGAGGACTTTTCACTCGACGTTACCGATATGACTGCAATAGATATTGGCGCTTCAACAGGCGGTTTTACCGATGTGCTATTAAAAAGGGGAGCGAGAAAGGTGTATGCCGTTGACTCGGGCCACGGCCAGCTTGACACGTCTCTTGATAATGACTCGAGAGTAGTTAACGTCGAGGGGTATAACGCAAGATACCTGAAGCGCTCTGATTTTCCTTATCTTTTTGATATTGCAGTTATGGACGTTTCCTTTATCTCGCAGACCTATATCCATTCCGGTATAGCAGACGTTCTGTGCGATGACGGAATACTTATCTCGCTTATAAAGCCTCAGTTTGAAGCAGGCAGGTCAGCGATCGGTAAAAACGGCATTGTAAAGAAGCGTGAGGACAGGGAAGCGGCGCTTATGAGAGTTATAGACTCGGCAAGGTCCTTCGGCCTATACTGTAGGGAGCTTATGCGCTCTCCTATTGACGGCGGTGACGGAAATATTGAATATCTTGCACTTTTCACAAGAAGTGAATCAGATAATAAAATCGGAATAAAAGAAATTAAAGCTGTCGCACACGACACGGAAAGGAGGAATGGGGGCAATGGCGATAAATAAAATAGGTCTTGTTACTAATTTTAATATAAAAGACAAGGCGGAAGCTGCATCAAAGGTCGCATCGCAACTTAAAAAGTATCCGTGTGAGATATACGCAAGCGAGCTTATGCGTGAAAAGGTTGAACGTAACCGAGCACTCGCAGAGCAGCTTAAATTTGTACCCAATTCAACTCTTTATAAGGATATGGACGTTATAGTAGTCCTCGGAGGAGACGGCTCGATACTTACTGCGGCTAGATATTGCCTTTCATCCGGTATACCGATACTCGGAATTAACCTTGGGCATCTCGGATATATGGCGGAGATGGAAGCGGACGAGATAGAAATGCTTGATAAGCTCTTTTCCGGAGATTACAGCATAGAAGAGAGGGAAATGATAGACGTTTCTGTGATGAGAGGCGGCAAACACCTTGCCAACCGTGCCTCTGCACTAAACGACGCCGTTATATCCAACGGCTCTATCGCAAGACTCGTTGACCTTGAACTGTTCGAGGGAGATGTCCCCGTAGCAAATTACCGTGCCGACGGACTTATTCTCTCGACTCCTACCGGCTCTACTGCATATTCAATGTCTGCGGGAGGTCCGGTCATTGACACGAAGATGAAGTGTATATGCGTTACTCCCATATGCTCACATACCCTTACGGCAAGACCGATAATCTTCTCGGACGATGCAGTCCTCTCTATAAAAAACACATGTGAGAGAGAAAAAAGTCTGTATCTTACACTCGACGGCAAGATAAACTTTGAAATATACCGTGGAGACACCGTGACGGTAAAGCGATCCGCATCAGTAACAAAACTTATAAAGCTAAAGGAACAGGGCTTTTATAATACACTCAGATCAAAAATGAATATGGGCAAATAAGCGCCC
>SVUB01000088.1 GCA_015063495.1 Oscillospiraceae bacterium | reverse complement strand
TAAGACGTCTTGCCTGCGCATCACCAAGGTTAGAACAGGAGCCTACCTCAAAGTACTTCTTTTGTCTCGGAGACCACGCCTCAACGTCTATCGACTTAACCTTGAGGTCCGCAAGGTCACCCGAGCAGCACTCAAGCGTTCTTACCGGAATATCGAGAGTTCTGAAAAGATCAACGGTGTTCTGCCAAAGCTTATCGAACCAAACGGGAGATTCCTCGGGCTTGCAGACAACTATCATTTCCTGCTTTTCAAACTGATGAATTCTGTATACACCTCTTTCCTCTATACCGTGAGCTCCCTTCTCTTTTCTGAAGCAGGGAGAGTATGAGGTGAGAGTATGAGGAAGGTCTGCCTCGGGGATTATCTGGTCGATGAACTTACCTATCATAGAGTGCTCTGACGTTCCGATAAGGTAAAGGTCCTCGCCCTCGATCTTATACATCATAGCGTCCATTTCCGCAAACGACATAACTCCCGTTACGACGCCTGCACGAATCATATAAGGAGGAATGCAATAGGTAAATCCGCGGTCTATCATAAAGTCTCTTGCATAAGAGATAACAGCAGAATGAAGTCTCGCAATATCACCCATAAGGTAATAGAAGCCGTTACCCGCAACGCGTCTTGCACTGTCAAGGTCGATGCCGTTGAATCTCTCCATAATATCTGTATGATAAGGAATTTCAAACTCGGGAACAACAGGCTCGCCGTAGCGCTGAACCTCAACGTTCTCGCTATCGTCCTTTCCTACGGGAACGGTGGGGTCGATAATGTTGGGAATAGTCATCATTATCTTCTGAACCTTCTCGTTAAGCTCTGCTTCCTTTGCTTCAAGTGCCGCAAGCTCAGCTGCCTGCTCGGAAACAAGCTTCTTTGCCTCCTCTGCCTCGGCAAACTTCTTCTGACCCATAAGAGCTCCTATGGACTTCGATACCTTATTACGATTTGCACGAAGATCGTCTGCACGCTTTTTAGATGCTCTGAGCTCCTCGTCAAGAGCTATAACCTCATCAACCAAGGGAAGCTTTGAATCCTGGAACTTCTTCTTTATATTCTCGCGAACTGCATCGGGATTCTCTCTTAAAAATTTAATGTCAATCATTTTAATTCTCCTTAACGCTTTAACACAAGTTAAATATATTATACACACTATTTTACACCATAGGGGCAAAAATTTCAAGTGGTTTTGCGAATATTTATTTTATATTATAATTCTTTATGAAAGCATCGGTATAAAACGGATATTACTATTGAAAAGGCGCGCGGTTTATGGTACAATAGATAAAAAAGCGTAAGGAGAATTTTATGTTTACCGTTTATAATGAAACCGACCTTAAAGACCTTGGCGGAGGAGTTACAAGAAGAATTCTTGCTCACGGAAAAGATATGATGGCAGTTGAGGTCACCTTTGACGAGGGGGCTGTCGGAGCTATGCACACACATCCGCACACCCAGATAAGCTACGTTCTTGACGGTGAATTTCTTGCAACAATCGGGAACGAAACTAAAAAAATCTGCAAGGGAGATACTTACTATACCCTCCCCGACGTGCCTCACGGAGTCGTTTGTATAAAAAAAGGCACTTTGCTTGATATTTTCACGCCTGAGCGAGAGGATTTTTTGAAATAAGTATTGATTTTCCGAAAAATATGTTGTATAATGTTCTGTGTTAAAAAATTTACTTAAGGAGTTTAATTATGTTAGTTTCTGCAAAAGAAATGCTCTCCAAGGCAAGAGCAGGTCATTATGCCGTAGGTCAGTTCAACATTAACAATCTTGAATGGGCTAAGGCTATTTTGCTCACTGCTGAGGAGATGAAGTCTCCCGTTATTCTCGGTGTTTCCGAGGGCGCGGGCAAATATATGTGCGGTTATGAGACTATTGTTGGCATGGTTAACGGTATGATTAAGGGACTCGGTATCACCGTTCCCGTTGCTCTTCACCTTGACCACGGAAGCTATGAGGGTGCTTACAAGTGCATTGAGGCAGGCTTCTCTTCCGTTATGTTCGACGGTTCTCACTATCCTATCGACGAAAACATCGCTAAGACAAAGGAGCTCGTTGAGGTTTGTAACTCAAAGGGACTTTCTCTTGAGGCTGAGGTTGGTGCTATCGGCGGTGAGGAAGACGGTGTTATCGGAAGCGGTGAGGTTGCTGACCCCAAGGAATGCAAGATGATTGCAGATCTCGGCGTTACTATGCTCGCTGCAGGTATCGGTAATATTCACGGTAAGTATCCCGAAAACTGGGCAGGTCTCCGTTTCGACGTTCTTGAAGCTATCAGCAACGAGGTTGGTGCAGACATGCCTCTCGTTCTTCACGGCGGTACAGGTATTCCCGCAGATATGATCAAGACTGCTATTTCTCTTGGTGTTTCTAAGATCAACGTTAATACAGAGTGCCAGCTTGCATTCGCTGCTGCTACACGTAAGTACGTTGAAGAGGGCAAGGATCTCTCCGGTAAGGGCTTTGACCCCAGAAAGCTTCTCGCTCCCGGCGTTGAGGCAATCAAGGCTACCGTTAAGGAAAAGATTGAGCTCTTCGGCTCTGCTAACAAAGCATAATTTTGATATTCACGGTTTATTTATATAGATCTTGAATTTATCATACCCACAAAGCGCTGTAAAGGGGCTGCCATTTGGCAGCCCTTATCTTTTTAAAACATTATTTATTTGCTTTGTAATTTCAAAAAACATCTTGCATTTCTTCTTAAAAGGTGATATAATGATTATGCCAAACGAACTTAATAAAACCAATCCAGTATTTTTTCTTGAAGGGATAACTATACCTTTTTTTAGACATACTTTGAAACTGATACATTTGGTAAAAATGCGACTCCCGTTTCATAGTATGTAAATGCTTTTGGGCGTATAAGTTCGTTTGGCGACAGCTTGGAGTTTGCATTTTTCGGTGCGATAACTTCGGTTGTCGCACTTTTTGATTTTAGGAGGAATTATGAAAGAAATAGACAAGATTGGAAGAATAGTTATTCCGAAAGAATTACGTAAAAAATATGGCATTAGCGAGGGAGTAAAAATAGCATTTTGTGATACCGGAGATGGAATATCCATCAAAGTATGCGAACCGATTTGCAAGATATGCCATGCCAAAATTTCCAATGACAGAGAGCTTCCGTTGTGTGATAAATGCACCTTTGAAGTGGTAAATAGCTATTATGAAAACAAATAATTCTCACTTATTAGATCTAAAGTTATTTTATTATATAAGGGGCTGTCGCATTTAGGCAGAACCAATAAAAAACGACAGAAGCATTGTCACAAACAGTGTTTCTGTCGCTTTTTTATGCAAATCTAAAGAAATCAAGGTTGAAAACCTGCGGTTTTCTTCGTTTTTACCATAGTTTTTTATTTTATCCTCGTTTCCTCGCTCAGCGTACCCTTGTACGCTTCTCGCTCGTCAGCCAAGGATTTCCGCTCTAAATCCGTTCGCCCCCGGTTCTGT
>SVUB01000012.1 GCA_015063495.1 Oscillospiraceae bacterium | reverse complement strand
GAAAATCAGTACTTTTTAGCTCTTTCGAGACGCCTTTTCCCATATTTAGGAAAAAGTATAAAAAAGTCATAAAAAAAACAAAAAAAAATCAAACTGTGTACACAGTATTATGATATATTATAATGGAATATTTTTATCTGACGTTATGGAGGGATATTTTTGATAGAGGTAAAAGGTCTTGTTAAGAAATACGGTGAGCATACTGCCGTAAACGGTATAAGCTTTACTGTGGAGCAGGGGAAGATATACGGTTTTCTCGGCCCCAACGGTGCAGGAAAGAGCACTACTATGAATATAATCACAGGTTGCCTTTCCGCAACAGAGGGAAGCGTTACCGTAAACGGTCATGACATTCTTAAAAATCCGAGAGAGGCAAAGAAATGCATAGGATATTTGCCCGAGATACCGCCACTTTACGGAGATATGACTCCCGAAGAATATCTGACCTTTGTTGCCGAGGCAAAAAAGGTCGGCAGTGGATATGTTTCGCATCAGGTTCGTGAGGCTCTTGAGATAACAGGCCTTACCGACGTGAGTGATCGCCTTATCCGTAATCTCTCAAAGGGATATAAGCAGAGGGTAGGCATAGCACAGGCAATGCTTGGTTCGCCCGATATAATAATCCTTGATGAACCTACGGTTGGTCTTGACCCCAAGCAGATACTTGAGATAAGAGAGCTTATAAGACGTCTTGGGGAGAGTAAAACAGTCATTCTTTCAAGCCATATACTTGCCGAGATAAGTGCGGTATGCGAGAGAGTAATGGTGATCTCTCACGGAAACCTTATTGCAAACGATACTATCGAGCATCTTGAGGAGCTTGCGGGCCGTAGCGACAAGCTTCATATAGAGGTAAGAGGTGAGAGCTCTGCTGTTATTGAAAGGTTGCTTTCTATCGACGGAGTTATCGATGCGTCGGGCTATGTGACGGAGAGTGGCACGGTATCTGCCGAGCTTGAGCTTGAAAAGGACAAGGATATAAGAGACGATATATTCTTTGCCATGTCCGATATGAAATGCCCGATAATATCAATGAATTATTATCAGACGAGCCTTGAGGATATATTCCTCGCACTCACCGATGATGATATACGTCCCGATGAGAATGGAGATTTACCGACGGTCGAGGAGATCCTTTCGGGCAAGATAAAAAAGGATTATTCCCCCTCATATGAGGATATGAGCGATGCGGAGCTTGCCCACCTTGTCAGCTCGGTGGAGTCGGATTCGGGGATGTCCGATACGGGAGAGGATACCGATTCCGAGAGCACAAATGAGTCCGACGACGGTGACTATAAGCCTCTCTTTGGCGGAAAGGATTAAGGAGGAAAGGAAAAATGTTATCTGTATTTAAGAAAGAACTAAGATCCTTCTTTGGTGGCGTTATCGGTTACCTTTTTATTGCCTTTTTGCTTTGTTTTACGGGCATTTACGTCACGTCCATAAACCTTTATGGCGGCTACTCCTCTTTTGAGTACGTGCTCTCAAACATAATCATAGTATTTCTTCTCATAGTACCGCTTCTCACAATGCGCAGCTTTGCAGAGGAGAGGGCGGCAAGGACAGACAAGCTCCTTTATTCTCTGCCGATGCGGGTAAGCGAGATAGTGCTCGGTAAATATTTTGCAATGCTTACCGTTTTTGCGATACCCGTGCTTATAATGGCACTTTATCCGCTTCTTATCGGCTCTTTCGGAACGGTGGCGCTCAAATCTGCATACCTTGCACTCTTTGGCTTCTTTATGCTGGGTGCGGCGCTCATAGCTATATGTATGTTTATGTCCTCACTCACCGAGAGTCAGGTCATTGCTGCGGTTATCAGCTTCGGTACGCTGTTGCTTATGTATATGATGAACGGTGTTTCAACTCTTATCCCCACGGGTGAGATAGCTTCTCTTGTTTGCTTTTGCGTTCTTGCTCTTGCGGTGGCAGTAATTCTTTATCTTCTGACTAAAAATTACAGCGTTTCGGCAATTGCTTTTATAATTCTTTTTGCAATTATCACAGTGGCATATATAGTTGCTCCTTCGGCCTTTGAAGGACTCTTTCCGGCGCTTATTACTTATCTTGCGGTCTTTGAGCGCTTTAATTCTCTTACGAGTGGAATATTTGACGTTACCGCAATAGTGTATCTTATCACGTTTGCCGTGTTTTTCGTATATCTCACCGTTCAGTCGGTGGAAAAACGCCGCTGGATATGACGGAAAGGAGATATTACGATGATGAATCTGAATAAAAGAGCAAAAGCCGGAACTGTTGCGCTGATTGCCACGCTTATAGTGCTTACTGTAATAGTGATAATAAACGCTTTGGTGCTCCTTATGCCAAAAAAGTACACGCAGCTTGACGTTACGTCTCTTGAGCTATATACTCTTTCGGATACCACGATAGAATCCGTGCCGAAGATAGACGAGGAGATAAATATCTACCTTATCTGCTCGGGCGGCGAGGATATGAGCGGAAGTGCGCTCAACAATATGCCTCAGCTTTCGATATTCCTTGGCAGATATGCGGAACTGAACAGAAACATTAAGGTAGAGATAATTGACCCCATAGAAAATCCGAATTTTACCGAGAAATACACAGACGAGGGTCTTGAGGATTACAGCATAATAGTTGAGAGCGCAAGGAGATACAAGGTTATTGATCTTGCCGAGCTTTACTACTATTATAATGAGACCTACGGAGTTATCTCCGCCGATGAATACCAGAATTTCGTTATGTATATGACTTATTATGGCGGCGGTGTGCCCGAGCTCACGACGAATTTCGACGGTGAGAGCAAGATAACGGCGGCACTTGACTACGTCACGACCGACCGCATCCCTGCCGTATACGAGCTTACGGGACACGGTGAAGCGGCACTTTCCGCTACGCTTGTATCGAGTATAGAGAAGGACAGTATGACCGTTGCGTCTCTTGACCTTCTCACCTCGGATATCCCGGAGGATGCCGAGTGCATAATAATAAACGTTCCGACCTCCGATATAAACGCAGACGAGGCGGCGGCACTTTCCGCTTTTCTTGAGGACGGCGGTACTCTCTTTGTAAGCACTGCCTATACAATGCTTGACCAGCCTAATCTTATAGGAGTTCTCGCAGAGTACGGTCTTTCTGCTCAAAAGGGAATGATAGTCGAGGGAGATACCTCTATGCATTATAACGGTTATCCCATCTATCTGCTTCCTACGGCAAACACCTCAAGTCCTCTTATTTCGTCGGTGGCATCCGCTGCTCGCTTGTTTGCGCCTTATTCGCATGCTGTTCTGAGTACCGTTACCGATAAAAATATCACTTATACACCTCTGTTCTCTACTTCCTCCGAGGCTTATACGATTGCCGACGATGCGGAGAGTGCAGATAAGACCGAGGATTCCCTTGAAGGTGCCTTTGATATTGCGGTTCATGCTTCCGATGCGGATACCGGAGCGCAGATAATATGGTTCGGCGTTCCTGTGTTTACGGATAACGCAAACAGTATGACGGGTGGTAACTATCAGTATTTCGTTTCTGCTCTCAGCGGCACTGTCGAGAGGGAGAGAATCGTTTACAATATCCCGGCAAACACCGTCGGTGCATATTATCTTCTTGTAAACCAAACGCAGGCTACCTTCTGGGGTGCAGTGCTGATTATTATAATTCCTCTTGCTTTTGCAGTACTCGGTGTTGTACGCTGGCAGATAAGACGAAAGAGATAAATATTTGATATAGAGACAGCGACGGTACGAAAATACCGTCGCTGTTATTTTTCATATTTCCTCTTTATGACACATTTTAAGACTTTTTTAAGGATTTACCCCCTTTTTTTTTAAGATTTTATCTGATAAAATATAAGCGGAGGCGATAAATATGAATTATATACTGGTCTGCGATGACGAGAGAGACATCGTGTCGGCACTGAAAATATACCTGACTACAGAGGGATACGGTGTTTACTCCGCTTCAAACGGAGAAGATGCGCTCCACGTGCTGGAGGAGCATTCGGATGAGATAAAACTCGTTCTTCTCGATATAATGATGCCTGTAATGGATGGGATAACGGCAATGGCACGTATGCGTGAGAAATATAATATCCCCGTGATACTTTTGACTGCGAAAAGCGAGGATACAGACAAGGTGTTGGGGCTCAACGTCGGGGCGGACGATTACGTTACAAAGCCGTTCAATCCCGTTGAGCTTCTGGCTCGTGTCCGTTCCCAGATAAGGCGGTATACTATGCTCGGCGGAGAGAAGATAAGTGATAAGAGTGAAAGATTGTACGGCGGTGGTATAGAGCTTGATATAAAGAAGAGAGAGGCAAGCGTATGGGGTGAACCGATAACGCTTACTGCTACCGAATACGAGATACTGAAGCTCTTTCTTGAGCATCAGGGTGAGGTGCTCTCAACCAAGGAAATATACCGAAGCGTTTGGAAGAGCAACCCTATAGGAGAAGAGAACACCATAGCCGTACATATACGCCATCTGCGTGAGAAGATAGAAATAGACCCCGCAGAACCAAGATATCTTAAGGTGGTCTGGGGGCAGGGATATAAGCTTGATACTGTCGAGAGGAGAGGAAAAGAATGAAAAAAAGCATGGTTTTTAAGGTAACGGCGTTCATTCTCTGTACGGTCACGCTGATAATGACTGCGCTTTCGGTATTTGCTGCCGCGGGCTTTATAGCGTTTGGTTTTTATGAAAGACCGCTGAATGACATCAGAAAAAAGGCACTCAGTCAAACCATTTATGACTACAGCCATGAGGCTGCCACCAAATATCATTTCTATTCCGAGGAAGACCGTGAAGAGTACTTTCTCAAGCATAATCTTTATTTTGAGATATACAACCGTGATGACAATAGTAATCCGGTCGCTTCAAGCTATAACGGCGAGGATTATGAATTTAAGTTAATCCGCGACATGTGTATAGAGGAATATTTTTACGAAGATAACAGAGAATTTTCCGATACCGATACCACCACAGCGGATGAAACGCTTACTTATCCCGAACCCGACGTTGTTACAGACGACGTATACAGCGGGGCACTTTCTTACGATACTGCTGTGCCGGGATACCCGTATTACGAGCAGATAGGCCCGAATGAAAGGATAGTTTATTACGAATATACCGTGGTCAGCTATTTGCCCACGGAATATTTTACTACCGATGCGATTTCCTTTATCGACTATTGGATAAAAACGCTCTATTCTCTTAAGGATTCGATATATATCATCGGCGGTGTGAACGCCATTGCTTTCGTTATTTTTCTTGTCATGCTATGCTGCTCTGCGGGATGGAAAAAGGGAGAGGAGAGGCCGAGGACTGCCCTCTTCGGTAGAATACCTTTTGATGTTTTTACTGCCGTATATGCGGTAGCGTCGGTGCTCGGTGTTTCACTGTTTTTTAATAATTATCACGTTGACGAATTTGATATGATAATACTCTCTGTGTTAGTTATCATTATCGGTGCGCCCTTGCTTATTTCATATATCTACAGCTTTGCGGCAAGGGCAAAAACAGGTGAACTCTTTACAAATACGGTCATATGGTTTATAATAAAGAGTGTTCTGCGGGTGGTACGCTATCTCTTTAGGGGCGTAAGCAAGGTGCTCGTAAACCTGCCAGCCTTTTGGAAGACGCTTGTGCTACTTATAGCCGGAGCTGTAATGAGCTTTATAATAATTGCGCTTACACATGCGTCCGCTATTGAATTTGCAATATTTTTGTGGCTTGTATGCGGAACAATTATATCGATACTTGCGTTGTATATAACGTACGGATACGATAAACTGAGAAAGGGAAGCGAGCGTATAGCAAGGGGCGAGGTCGGGCATAGGATAGACAGCACCTATATGATACCCTCACAGAAGAAATTTGCCGAGACCATCAATAATATAGGAGGCGGAATATCGTTTGCCCTTGATGAAAGAGTAAAGAGCGAGCGCTTTAAGACCGAGCTTATCACGAACGTATCCCATGACCTTAAGACTCCTCTGACCTCTATTGTAAATTATGTGGACCTGCTCAAAAACGAAAGAGCACAGGAAAAAGCGGACGAGGCAAAGATAGATGAATACATAGAGGTGCTTGAAAGGCAATCCGGACGGCTCAGAAAATTGACTGAGGATCTGGTTGAAGCATCGAAGGCCTCGACAGGAAATCTTGATGTGATGCCTACTCCTATAGACCTTGGAGAAATGGTATCTCAGACAGAGGGGGAATACGCAGAAAAGCTCTTGACACTGGGGCTTGAGCTTATTGTAAGGCGACCCGAGATCCCTCTTACGATAATGGCCGATGGCAAGCATCTTTCACGTATTTTTGATAATCTTATGAACAATATAGAAAAGTACGCTCTTCCCGGCACGAGAGTATATATCGATGCGTGCGAGCATGCAGGAAGTGCATACGTTGTATTCAGGAATACGTCTCGATATGAGCTGAAAATCAGCGGTGAGGAGCTTACCGAGCGATTTGTGCGAGGGGATTCTTCAAGGCATACCGAGGGAAGCGGTCTCGGGCTCTCGATAGCCCGCAGTCTTGCGGAGCTGAGCGGAGGAAGACTTGATATATATATCGACGGAGATCTTTTTAAGGTGGTTCTCGGTTTTGATGTTATAAAGTGATCTTATAAAAAGGAAGTTCGAAAGAGAAAATGGATTTTAGCCGTGAAAACGTTAAGAAAAAACTAAAAAAATTCGCGAGGTTTTTCTTAAACCCCCGTCTTCTTCTATGCCTTGGCATCGCCTGGATGATAACAAACGGCTGGAGTTATATCTTCACCGCCTGCGGTGCTTATTTCGGCATCACGTGGATGACAGCTGTCGGGGCGGCTTATGCGGGATTTCTTTGGTTCCCGTTTACGCCCGAAAAGATAATTACGGTAATTATTGCCATCTTTCTTCTCAGACTCCTTTTCCCGAATGATAAAAACACACTTTTAGTTCTCAAGGAAGAACTTGCATCTGCAAAAGCGGCATTCAGACGCTTCAGAGAGAAACGAAAGGAAAAAAAAGAAAGTGAATAAAAAATAACCGCTCCCTTGGGAGCGGTTATTTTATTTTGCTTTGTATTTTGAGGGCAGACAGCCAATAATTTCTATTGTAATTTGCCCCGATAAGTCTTATAGGATTTTTTGTGCTTTCAAACGGCCGTTTTTATCAATCGTACTGTCTCTTTATCTTGTTGGAAGAATTTTTAACGAAAGGTTCGTCACGGAGCACTACCTTGCTTATATGCTTGTAGGTAGGCAATTCCTTCAGCGCTTCCTTAACATCAGCGAGAACTTTTGCCACGTCCGCTTGAGGCTCTACGGGATAGATTTCAGCCATAAGACCGATCTCTGTGCCGTTTTCATTCTTTATAGCCTTAACTATGACCTCACTTACGTAATCTATGCCCTGGATATATTCCTCAAGCTCTTCGGGATAGATGTTCTTGCCGTTTGCAAGGATAATGATATTCTTCTTTCTTCCGGTTATCATAAGTCTGTCATCGGGTGTGAGCATACCGTAATCACCGGTATAGAACCAACCGTCCTTCATTACCTCGGCTGTCTTTTCGGGAGCATTGTAATAACCCTTCATTACATTGTCGCCCTTAACGCAGATCTCGCCTATGCCCTCTTCTGTGGGATTATCTATACGCCATTCAAGGCAGGGGAGGCGATTGCCGACGGTTCTTGAATCGTTCTTTGATATCTTGTTCACACAAACGAGAGGGGAACACTCGGTAATACCGTAGCCATTAGAGAGAAGTATACCGATATCGGTAAAGAAATCAGCCATCTCGGGGCGAATAGGAGCACCGCCACAGATAATTCTCTTAAGCTCACCGCCAAATGCACTGTGAATATCCTTAAAGAGCTCTCTTCTGCGGTCTATGCCTATTTTACGGAGGGCATTTGATATCTTGATACCGCGAGCAAGAGTTTTCTCCTTGCCGCTCTTCTTTATGTTCTTCATAATGTTGTTATAGAAGGCTTCAACGAAGGCGGGAACGAGGAAAACGTACTGAGGCTTAAAGAGCTCAAGATTCTTTCTTACGTTTTTAATACTGTCGTTTATGCAGACTGTTGCGTGGTAGTGGATACCGACGAGAATACCGCAAACTGCCTCATATGTGTGGTGATAGGGAAGAACGGAAAGTCCGACCTCGTCGATAACCGAGACCTGAAGTCCGTAATAAATGCAGGAAACGAGGTTATGCTCGGTGAGCATAACGCCCTTTGCAACTCCGGTCGTTCCCGAGGTGTAAACGAGCATCTTAAGGTCGTGCTCGTCTCTCGTCATAGCCTTGAATTCCGCTGTGTCAAGCGTTTTTCCGTGCTCTACGAATTTATTAAAGGAGAGAAATTCTCCTTCGTCTACCGTGCGGTCAAAGCCGATGAAATACTTGATTCTGGGAAGCTCTGCTCTGTGCTCCATAAGCCAAGGCTCACGCTTTGCATCGTAGAAGATTATATCAGCCTCGCCTGCTGTGAGTACGTGCATCATCTCTGCTGTGGGAAGCTCCTTGTCAACGGGAAGAAATACTCCGCCACTCTGGAGTGCGGTAAGATAAGTGACTATCCAGTTATAGCTGTTCTCACCTACGCAAGCGATGTGAGACGTTCCGAATCCAAGCTCACATATAGCAGCGCCGAGTGCCTGAGTTTTGTTGTAAAAGGCATCGTATGTCACGCTTACTATCTCGTCATCCTTGCCCTTGTATTTATACGCTATTTTATCGCCTGCTTCTGCACGAGCAAGCTCCATCATTTCGCGTATGCTGCTGAATTTCTTAGGCATATATCCTTTTTCGATATTCTTTGTTCCCATAGTAGTTACCTTTCGTTTTTAATATATTTGTTATCAACCAAGGTCGAATTCTCTGTTTATGCAGTCTTTGACCATCAGGTAATTTTCTTCGCTTTTTTCGAGCTCGCCACTGAGCATCATCATAGCCGCACCGTAGATTATTGAGCGCACTATGAAGGTTTTACGTGCCTTATCCTCTTCGTTCATATTGACTTCCGTACAGTATTTGTCGATAAGGAGCTTTGAGGCGTTGCTTATCTGACTTTTTTCCTTTATCTGTTCGGGCGTCATATTTTTGCTGTCCATCTGTATTACGGCGTGGTAATTCGGGTGGTCAACGAGGAATCTTACGTATGCAATGCTTATGGTTGTAAGGAGCTCTCGTGTTGAGAGCGAGTCCTCTTGTGCCTTTTCTATTATTGAATCCGTCACCTTTTTCCACTCGTCGTGGATATATCTTATAATTGCGATGATGAATTCATTTCTGTTCTTATAATGCTTGTAGGGAGCCGCACAGGAAACTCCGCATTCTGCCGCGACACGGCGGATCGAGAGCTTATCCGGACCGTTTTTTTCGATATCGTTGATTCCTGCTATCAAAAGCTTGACACGGGTATCGACTTCCATCAGATATTTCCTTTCTGTAATTATATTGTCAAGGAATCGGTTATCACTGATAACTAATAAATATTATTATACCACGTATATCCCGTATTGTCAATAGATATAGTCAAAAAAGCCTGCAGTACACAGGCTTTTTTTGCTTTATTTGTATTCTCTTTTTATCTTATTGGTCGTGTTTTTTACGAAAGGCTCGTCACGCATCACGATCTTGCTTATCTGCTTATAAGAGGGAAGCTCCGCAAGAGCGTTTTTGACGTCGAGCGCTACTTTGGTCTCATCCTGTGGCTCATAAGGATAGATCTCAGCCATAAGTCCCGTTTCACTTCCGTGCTCGTTCTTTATAGCCTTAACGATTACCTCGCAGACGTAGTCTATACCCTGAATATATTCCTCAAGCTCCTCGGGATAGATGTTCTTTCCATTCGTAAGAACTATGATATTCTTTTTTCTTCCGGTTATAACGAGCATTCCGTCATTATCCAGCTTTCCGTAGTCACCCGTATAGAACCAACCGTCCTTCATGACCTCGGCAGTCTTATCCGGGGCGTTGTAATAGCCTTTCATAACGGTATCACCCTTGACGCATATTTCTCCTATTCCTTCTTCATCCGGATTATCAATCCTGCAGTCAAGGCATTTTATGCGTATACCGGCAGTGCCTATCCTATCGTTCTCGACGGTAGTGAGGCTGACGAGAGGACAGCACTCGGTGATTCCATATCCGTTAGAGAAGATTATACCGATATCGTTAAAGAACTGTGCTATCTCGGTGCGTATCGGGGCGCCGCCACAGCCTATTCTTAAAAGGTTTCCGCCAAATGCACGGTGAATATCCCTAAATATCTCTCTCCTTCGGTCGATACCCATTTTAAGTAGAGCCCTCGAGAGCTTTATACCCCTTTCGAGAGTCTTTTCCTTACCGCTTTTCTTAATATTTTTCATTACGTTATTGTAGAAGGCTTCGGCAAAGGCAGGGACGAGGTATATAAAATCCGGCTTAAAAAGGTCAAGATTTTTGCGGACGTTCTTGATGCTGTCGTTTATGCAAATTGTAGAATGATAATGAATTCCCACGAGAATATCCACTACGCTTTCATAGGTGTGGTGATAGGGAAGCACCGAAAGGCCGACCTCATACATATGTGAGGTCTGAAGACCGTAATATACCATTGATACAAGGTTGTGTTCTGTGAGCATAACCCCCTTTGCGACTCCCGTTGTTCCCGATGTGTATACGAGCATCTTCATCTCGTTCTCATCTCTTTTGGCTCTCTTGAATTCCGTGGTGTCAAGAGTCTTGCCGTGTCTGACAAACTTGGAGAAGGAAAGAAAATCCCCCTTGTCCTCGGTTCTGTCAAATCCAACGAAGTATTTTATCTTCGGAAGCTCATCTCTGTGCTCCATAAGCCACGCTTCACGCTTTTCATCATAGAAGATGATGTCAGCCTCACCTGCGGTGAGAACGTGGAGCATCTCTGCACTCGGAAGGTCCTTGTCGACGGGCAGAAAAACTCCCGCACTCTGAAGTGCCGTGAGGTAAACCACTATCCAGTTATAGCTGTTCTCGCCCACGCACGCTATGTGGGAGGATACGAGTCCGAGCTCACATATCGCAGCTCCGAGAGCCTGTGTTTTGTTGTAAAACGAGGAATAGGAGACGTTTACTATCTCGCCGTCCTCTCCGATATATCTATAAGCTGTCTTATCCGGGACGTCCTTTTTTGCGATCTCCATAATGTCTCGCACCGAGGATATCGCTTTTGGCATATAATCGTATTTTTTCATATTCAAACCCTTTATTTCTGCTTTCTATTGCAGGTTATCACTGATAACCTGTCGGTATTATACCACATACCTATGCTCTTGTCAATAGTATTATGCCCAAAAATAAATAAGGCTCGCAGATGCGAGCCTTATTTTTATTTGTATTTATCAAGGATTTTTTCTGCACGTATTGAGGGCAACGTAAGGGAGAAGAATGATGTATCACCTCTGTGCTCTGCTTCTGTGCGCAGGACAGCTTTTATTACCTCATCGTTTGTTTCGTTTGCAATTCTGTCGAGTGCTATTATACCCGAATCGCCGAGCTCATGCAGCAGGGGATAGTCTAAATTTTCGAGGTCTCCCGAAAGGTAGTGCTCTGTGTTATAGGTTGCGATGCATCCGTTTACGTCGCAGAAAGCAAGCGTACCGCAAATGAGGACTGCGGTGACAAGGGCCGTGAGGATAACGTTGGTCTTTTTTGCAAATTGTTTTATCAGAAGCGCAATAAAAACAACTGCAAGGAATATCATAAATGCACTTGAGAATACTCTCTTTACAGTAAGCCCGTAGGTTCCGATATAGAGTGCCATTTTGGATATTGCGGTTGCGATAAGAACGAGAGTCAGTACCGTCATAAGAATATTGAATATTCTCAGAAGCAGAGGAGTTTTTCCGTTTTCGAGACGTTTTGAAAAAACAGTCATACATAGGATAATTAACGCATTTATAGCGGATACGGCGCAGAGCTGGAAAAATCCTTCTCTTGCGTAATTTGCATAGCTGAGTCCATCGGGCAGGACTCCGCTGAAGGCAGATAGATAATAGTCAAGCTGAGAGATGAAAAATACCGAGTATATGAGTATAAAAGGAGTAGCGGCAGAGCAGACGAGCACTGTCGGAGCAAAGCGCACTTTTTCGGATACCTTGCGGCATTTTTCCGAGTTCAGGATATCGGCAAAGCGTTTTTTCTGATTCGAATAGAGAGCACCGAATATATAAAGAGCAAGGGGCAGGGTGAAGATAAGGTCTGCAATGAGTCTGAAAACGTCAAAATCTCCGAGGTCAAATATCTTATTTGTCAGCAACCTGAAGCTCTCATCATACGAAAGCAGGGCAAGGACTATTACAGTGGGTATAAATGCAATGGCAAGACCTGCGATAATGAGGATCAGAGTCTTTCCTATATTTTTGCTTTTCTTTGTTTTAGAGAGTGCTTCAAAGCAGCAGAAAAGTGAGCCTAGGGGCATAATGATTACCGCCTTGAGCAGCTCAAGAGGGAAAAGAGAAGACGGGCGATTTTCGGCTGAGTTTCCGGTTATGGAGAATGCCGAATAGAGATATAAAAGAGTAACGAGAAAAGCCACCGTGCTTTGCAGAGCTGCGTTTGAGGTGAAGAAAAGTGAAAACGTCAGAAGAACCGCTGTCAAAAGCAGGATAACGGAAAATTTATTTTGTGAGAGCCGTGTCCCGCTCTTTTTTAGGTAGACAAGCGACACGGTGCAGAGCAAAAGCGACGTAAGAATCCATCCGAGCGGTGACTTCACGTAGTCGTCTGCCCTGACAAAGAAAAATGAGACGGGGAAAACAAGAAATGCGATAAGGGTATCCCAAAAGGTATATTCATTTTTTATTTTCGGTGTATAAGGAATATAATTATCCGTAACATTTTGGTTATCCATGACTTTTCTCCTTTAATCAATAAATATTTCTATTTTTGGGGAGCCGTCCGTATCCTTTGACAGGATGAGCTCAAAATTAGTCGGGGACGAAGGGAGGATTATCTCCATTTTTTCATTTGTTATTTCCTTGCCTGCCGCCGTTATTATGCTGAAATGAGTGGTAAAGGTGTCTGTAAATATGTTTTCCGGCTTATCAAAATGCATTACGTCGCCGAGTTTTATCATTTCGTTATCGGCATATGAAACTGTGGGACTGTCTATAAGGTTATCCCCCGAATAAAGCTTCATTCGGAGGGCATATACGCCCTCTGTATTTACCGTTACGTTTATTCCATCCATATGTGTATCGGTAAAAGTGCAGGAAAGAAGAGTAGTAACAAGAATAGTTAAAACGAGCACTGCTAAAAAAATTTTAATCTTCATTTTCGTTATCTCCCTTTCTGTATTCGAGAATGTCCGAGGGCTGGCAGTCGAGCGCTTTGCAGATAGCGTCAAGGGTGGAGAAACGCACAGCCTTCGCCTTTCCGGTTTTGAGTATTGAAAGATTCACGGGCGTAATTCCAACACGCTCGGCAAGCTCACCGAGCGATATTTTGCGTTTTGCCATCATTACGTCAAGATTCACTATTATCATTTTGACCTCCTCAGACCGTAAAATCATTCTCGTTTTTAATAAGAGTAGCTTCCTCTATAACGTTTTTGACTACTCGCAAAACTATTCCAAGGAAGAGCGCCGCAAAAGATACCACAAGCGAGAGCAAAAAGAAGATAGAGAGTGCGCCAAAAAGTATGACCTCAGCAAAACAGCAAAGGGAGATAAGTCGCAGAAGATATACGGCAAGGCTTGTAAATACCTTTTCCGATGCCACAAGATTAAGAAGCGCAAGCAGGGAAATATCCGCCGCAAAGGCAGGAATAAGAATTACGTACAATATTATTTTTATCCAAGTAGCGTCGAGTGAGGAAAATTCAGTCTTTTTTGTGATTTCAATGTATGAGTCTACAAGCGAAGGAATAGAAAATGTAAGCACTACAAGAAAAACCAGTGTTATAAAAGCGAGGACAAGTGAAATTATTACCGATAGATTGTATTTTTTGTTTATCATGGTATTTTTCTCCTTTTTGTTTGTAGCTACAGTATAACACGCAAAATTTTATTTGTCAATATATTTTTATCGAAAAACGATAAAATATTTTTGAAAAGCATAAAAATGTGCCCTGCGGTGAGCTTTTTGCCGCAGGGCTATGTGAATATTTATTATTTAAGTGCCATTTTGACTATCTTATCGCAAAGCTCGTCGTATCCGATGCCGACTGCCGCCGCCGCTTGCGGTAGAAGGCTCGTCGGTGTCATTCCCGGGAGAGTGTTTGCCTCAAGGCAATATGCTTCACCGTCCTCTGTCAGAATATAGTCCATTCTTGCAAGACCACGAAGGTTGAGAACCTTAAATGCACGGCGTGTGTAATCCGCCATTTTCTCAAACTGCTCGTCGGTTATCGGTGCGGGGCATAGCTCCTCGGTCATGCCGCTCTGATACTTGTTTTTATAATCGTAATATCCGTTTTTCGGGATTATCTCAATGGCGGGGAGAACCTCGCCGTCAAGAATTGCTACCGTCATCTCACGTCCGACGATCTTCTTTTCAATAAGCACCTTATCCTCGTATTTCTCAGCAAATGAGAGTGCCGCATCAAGCTCTTTTTCGTTTTCTATTATCGAAACGCCGACGCTTGAGCCGCAGCTGCAGGGTTTTATAACGCAGGGGAGACCCATTTCCTTAACAATAGAACGCACGTCGTCGTTTTTAAGTGAGCAGGTGACACCTGCGGGGGTAGGTATTCCGTCAAGAGAGAGGAGCTTCTTTGATATATCTTTATCCATTGCAAGAAGACTTCCTATATATCCGGAGCCTGTATACTTTATTCCGTAATTGTCAAGCGTTGCCTGAAGCTGACCGTTTTCTCCCATAGCTCCGTGAAGACCTATGTAGACAACGTCTGCGAGTGCACAGACTTCAAGTACACCGGGGCCGATAAGCACCTTTCTGCCGCCGTTTTTTGCGATAACGGCATCAAGATCGGGAATGCTTTCATCAACCTTATACGAATAGTTGCCCTCAGCGCTGAAAAGCTCAAGCGAAGGATCTGTGCCCTCATTAAGTCCCTCGTATACGTCAACAAGAAGGACTCTGTGACCGCTTCTTGTGAGTGCATTTGCTATAAGTGCGGCGGATGTGAGCGAGACGTCACGCTCCGGGCTTATACCGCCTGCAAGTACTACTATATTCATAATGTCCTCCTGGGGATGTTTTTATCATTATATGTTCTTTCGGAGGAGTGCGACTCTGTCGTTTCCTCCAAGGTCCTTTATTATCTCACACGTAAAGGAGTGAGAGAGTGCAAGCTCCTTAAGCAATGCTGCTTGATCATAGCCTATCTCAAATGCAATAAATCCGTTTTCCTTTAGGAGCTGTGCGTGGTGTGTAAGAATCGCACGATAGAAAATAAGTCCGTCCTCTCCGCCGTCAAGAGCCATTCTCGGTTCAAAAAGAGTCTCCTTTTGAAGAGAATTTATTACGTCCGAGCGTATATACGGGGGATTTGAAAGAATAGCGTCAAAGGGTGGCTCGGCACTACCTGCAGATATCTGCAACGGATAAAGAACATCGGCACGGAGCGGAAAAAATCGCTCTGAAACTCCGTTCAGCTCTGCGTTTTTTTCTGCGAGTGCAAGAGTGTCTTCATAAAGCTCTACCGCAAGAGTACGGCAGTCGGCTCTGTTTGCAAGGACCGATATTGCTATGCACCCGCTTCCCGTGCACAGGTCTGCAAATACTGCATTTTGCGGCAGATTATTTACCGCCGTTTCAACGAGGATCTCGGTATCGGGCCTCGGCACGAGACAGCTTTCGTTTACAATATATTTTTCTGAGTAAAAATACCATTCGCCGAGTATATACTGCAAAGGATATCTTTCAGCTCTGCGCTCCACGGCATTTATAAGCTCGGGGAGTGTAAAATCCTCTTTTTTTCTGAGTGGCAGGGAGGCAGGGGTTACAGCGCAGAATTTTTCAAGCAGAAGCAAAGCTTCTGTCTCACAGTTTTCAATTCCTGCGTCAGCAAGCTTTTTGCATATATCCTCAAAACGCAAACGAAACCCTCCCTCGCACGTACTCTTTATATTATACACGAAAAAAGCAAAAAAGAAAAGAGCTAAGGATAAAATAATCAGAATTTTATAGAAATATTTACACAAAAAAAATCCTTTCTCTATTGCTTTTTTGAAAAAAAAGTGGTATACTATCATTGATAACAATAAAATAGGAGGTTTATATTATGTTTTTTATTGAAAAGAAGCCCGAAAAGCCGAATATAGGCAAGATCGTTGCTATCTCCGTCGGAGTTACATTTGCTATCGCAGCAGCAGCTTACGGCGTTTATATGTTCTGCCGCAAGTATTGCAGCCTTTGCAAGTGCGATGACACTTTCCTTGATGACGATTTCGATTGCGATTGCCTCTGCGATTGCGACTGTGAGGACTGCGACGATGCAGACCTTGAGGAATCTGAGGACGTTGAATTCTAAAAAACTGATGAGCCGTTGCAGTATGCAACGGCTCGTTTTTTATTTTTCCAAAAAATATAGATATCACATCTATTGCAATATGCGACAAAATGTGATAAAATATGTATTAAGTATATTTTTAAGGAAGCAAATATAATGATATTTTCATCATACCGCTTTATATTTTTGTTCTTTCCCGTAGTTTTTACGGTTTTTTGCATATTGCGTATTCTAAAAAAGCCGACGCTCCTTAAAGGCTGGCTTGCCCTTGCATCACTTGTCTTTTACGCACTCGGTCAGCCCGACTTTTTCTTTGTTTTTCTTGCCTCGGTGCTCTTTAATTATTACCTTATCAAGGTCATTTTGAAGGACGGGCAGAAAAAGACGATAAAAGTGCTCTGCCTTGCGCTGTCGGGCATAGAGAATATAGGACTTCTCGTTTATTTCAAATACACCAATTTTATAATCGAGAATATAAACCGCCTTTTCTCCTCCGAGATAGGAGCGCTTTCACTCATTCTTCCGATAGGAATTTCGTTTTTTACCTTCCAGATATTTGCCTCGGTCATCTCGGCTTATAAGGGTGAGATGAGTCTGCCAAAACCAATAGATTACATTCTCTTTATAACGTTCTTTCCTCAGCTTATCGTCGGTCCCGTCGTTATGCAGGAGGAGCTTTTGCCTCAGATAGAGGGGGATAGACTTCTTATTTTTGACAAAGACGACATAATGCGTGGGGTGTATCTCTTTTCTGTCGGTGCGGCTAAAAAGGTGATTCTTGCAAATCCGATGATAGACTATGCTACCGCCTTTTATGCGGGGGATATCGCATCGAGAGGGACTGCTGAAGCGTGGCTTGGCGTTATTGCATTTACCTTTGCTTACTATTTTGATTTTTCGGGCTATGTCGATATGGCAAGAGGCCTTGGAGCACTTTTTGGTATAAAGCTACCGATAAATTTCGACTCTCCTTATAAGGCACGAGATTTTGCCGATTTTTGGAGACGCTGGAATATTACAATATCGAGATTTTTTAATAACACCGTTTTTGATAATCTCTTTGGATTCGGTGACAGAATACCGAAGCTTATATTTGCAACACTCGTTACTTTCCTTGTGTCGGGTATCTGGCACGGAGCGGCGTGGCATTTTATAATATGGGGTCTCGTTTGCGGCCTTCTCGTCACACTCTCAAATATCCTTACTCTATACAGAGTGAAGATACCGTCAGCAATCGGATGCACTGTTACGTTTCTTGTTATGATGCTTGTGAGGGTGCTTTTTGACGCAGAATGTATGACTGATGCCCTGACCGTATACGGCAAGCTCTTCTCAACTGTTTCATTTGCGGAGTTGTTAAATACGCTCTCGGACAATATCTCGCTCGTTCTTATCATCATTGTATCGGCCGTTATCTGTTTTTGCTTTAAGAATGCAAACAGATTCTGCCCCGAGCGTGGAGAAGGAAAGTCTCTTACAGCAGGACACCTCGTCTTTGCCGCGGCACTTCTTGTTCTTTCTCTCGTCAATATGTCAAGCGTTTCCACCTTTCTTTATTTCAATTTTTAAGAGGATAAAATGTCACTTAAAAAACAAATTTTTATCTTTGCGGCATCCTGCCTTCTTTTTGCATTGCTTTTTGCCGCATTCAACGCTCTCGTTGACCCGTTCGGAGTCTTCGGGGACGTTATCTTCGATTACTACGAATATAATATGACGGAAAATCCCCGTGTGGCGAAGATAGCCTATATAGATGAGCACGGTGAGGAGTATGATTCCTATATTTTCGGGTGCTCAAAATCGTCATCCTATCCCGTAGAGGAGCTGAATTCCTATCTTGATGCGAATTTTTACAATATGTTCACCTATGGCGGTGACCTTGCCGATATGGAGAAGATGGCTCTCTACGTTATCGGGACACAGACGGTCAAAAATATTGTTGTAGCTATCGGCCCCGAGGCGGCTTACAGATATGATTCGGAGGACGATGCACTAAAGGACAATCTTCACGAGAAGGTCGATGACAGAGTAAATCCACTTCTTTTCTACGGCAAATATCTTTTCCTTAATCCCACGTATTCGCTTGATAAGATAAGCTCGTATTTAAGTCGCTCTTATATAGTGGATGCTTCAAACGTTTTTATAGCCGAGACGGGTGCTTACAATAAGTCAAGGCGTGACGCTATGCCGATATCGGATATAGCAAGATACTATAACGATATGGCAGGAGCGGAATTTGATATAACCTATTCGAGACCCCTTTCTTACATTGACGAGGCTGTTTCATCCGTCGAGCGTATCAAGAAAGCGTGCGATGAAAATGGAATAAACTTTATTCTCATTGGCTCGCCTATGTATGATGCAGAGATAGAGTGCTACGATAAGGCGGAGCTCTCTGAGCTGTGTATAAAACTTGCTTCGGTTACTGATTTTTATAATTTTTGGGGTTACAATGCTTTTTCTCACGATGCCCGTTTCTTTTATGACGGATATCATTTCAGAAACTGTGTAGGCTCATCGGCTCTAGCCTATATTTTTGATAATGATGAAGTCTACGTTCCCGAATCATTTGGCAGACTTACCACCGCTTCTTCGGCAGAAGAAGACGTCCTGCTTATGACGGATACGGAAAAAGGTAGAAACGAGACTCTTACAGAAAAGGTGCCGATACTTATGTATCACGCACTCACAGAGGATGAGAGCAAGGCAAGTGATACGATCATTACCACAAAGGCCTTTGAGGAGCAGATATCTGCTCTTTCCGAGGACGGTTATACTGCAGTTTTCTATTCTGACCTTGTTTCCTACGTTTATGAGGGAACGCCACTCCCCAAAAAACCGATAGTTATTACATTTGACGACGGATATGAGAGCAATCTCTCACTTGCCATGCCTATACTCAAAAAATACGGAATGTGTGCAACAGTTTCGGTTATCGGTGTCAGTGCAGGCAAGGATACGTATAAGGATACGGGTGTAGCGATGTATCCCCACTTCTCGCTCTATGAAGCAAGAGGAGCATACGAGAGCGGAATTTTTGATTTTCAGTCTCACTCCTTTGATATGCACCAGAACGAATATGATAAGGATATGCGTGACGGTATGCTAAAAAAGGACGGTGAGAGTGAGAAAGAATACATTTTGGCACTGGGAGAGGATTTTGCACGCTCAAGAGAAGAGCTTGAGCGGGCGATAGGTAACGAAGTGTTCGTCATAACCTATCCACACGGAAAATTCTCCGAGCTTACCGATATTGTACTCATGGAAAACGGTGCGCTCGTCAGCGTTTCCACCCGTGATGGCATAAATGAGATAACAAAGGGACTTATGCAGTCACTTCGAGGCCTTCGACGTTTTAATATGACGGATGAGATAAGCGGAGGAAAGCTTCTGCGAATGATTACAGAGTATATATACGATTGAAAGGATGAAAAAGTAAAAATGTCACCAAAGGAGATTTTACTTGATTTTTTCAAAAACGAGAAAAAAATAAGCGGAATAGACGAGAATACCGACCTTTTTGCAGAGGGGCACGTAAACTCACTTTTTGCACTTGAAATGGTTGTTTTTCTTGAGAAGACCTTTTCTCTTAAAATCCCGAGAAAGGAGCTTAACAAGGCGAATTTCACGAGTATTGCGGCAATGACCGCACTCATTGAACGCCTCGGCGGCTGATATGGCAAGAGAAGCTAAAATTAAATGTCTTGTTTTCGACCTTGATTCTACACTCTGGCAGGGGGTACTTTCTGAGGGGGGCGGAGACGAGCTTATCCCCGGTATGAAGGAATTTATACTTGAGCTTGACAAACGTGGAATAGTTATGAGCATCGCCTCAAAGAACGAGGAGAGTGCGGCACTAAAGAATCTTCGCCGTTTTGGACTTGAGGAGTATTTCCTTTGCCCCGAGATAGGATGGGGTGCAAAATCCGAGTCGGTAAAAAACATCATTTCGTCCCTTGGCATAAAAGAGGGCTCGGTGGGGTTTATTGACGACAATCCCTTTGAGCGTGATGAGGTGGCTTTTGCCCTTCCTGACGTTCGCACGTACGATGCAGCAGAATTTGAGGATCTGCTCACTCTTGATGAATTTTGCCCGACCTTTATAACCGAGGACGCAAAGAACCGCAGGAATATGTACAGAGCTGATTTTGCGAGAAAAAAGGACGAGCAGTCATTTGGCGGCTCGACAGAGGAATTTCTTATGACGCTCGGTATGAAGCTCCGTATTTCGAGGGTAAGTGAGGAAGACCTGCGCCGTGTGCACGAACTCACTCTTCGCACACATCAGCTCAATTCCACGGGTTATACCTATGACTTTGACGAACTCCGTGCTTTTATAGATTCTCCCGACCATATCTTCATTATAGCTTCGCTTGAGGATAAGTATGGGGATAGCGGAAAGGTAGGTATAATCTTACTTCAAAAACAAGATGGGGCGTACTTGTTAAAGCTTCTTATTGTTTCCTGCAGAGTTATGTCAAGAGGCGTGGGAACAGCACTTCTTGTACATGCTGTTAGACTTGCAAAAAACAATGGTGCCCGACTTCTTGCGGAGTTTAAGGAGACCGAGCATAACAGAATAATGTACATAACATATAAAATGATGGGGTTTGAAGATATAGGAGAGGATGGAGATGAGCTTTTGCTTGAATATATGGACGAGGCTCTGCCCGAATATCCGCCTTATCTGCATTTAGAGATATGAAAAGATTTATTATTTGTTTTACTTGTGTGATTCTCGTATTATTTGTTTGCGCCTGCGGTGAGGCCGGTGTTTCCGTTGACAAGGAGACGCTCGATGTTTGCAGTGTTGGCGTAAAAATAGGCGATGAAGTAATAAAAATCCAAAAGAATTTTAATGAAGGGGGCTATACCCTTTATCTACCTTCATTTGCGGACGGTATCGTCTGGTCTCTTGAAGGCTCGGTATTGGTAAACGGTAAGGCTATACAGAACGGTGACGGTGCAGATATCCTTTTGACGTTGGATAACGTCGATATAGAGGGAACAAACGTCAGTGTTATGCGCTCAGAGGGTCTGCCTACTCTCTTCCTTTATCCCGATGACGGGAATATGGATAAGGTAAATGCAAGTCCCGACCACAGCTACTCAACTCCGGGTGAGTATGCGCTAGTTGCCGCTAATGGAGAGAAGATAAGCTCGGGGGACCTTAAGAAAATAAGAGGCAGAGGGAACGCTACATGGAACGGCACCGAGAAAAAGCCTTATCAGATAGACCTGGAGAGCGCCGAATTGCTGCTTGGACTTGCTAAAGCAAAAAAATACGTTCTGCTTGCAAATTATTATGATCCGTCGCTTATGCGTAACAGTCTTGCGTTTTATCTTGCGATTGGCTGCGCAGAGGGGTATTCTCCCTCGTTTGCTCACGTTGATCTTTATGCCGCAGGCGAGTATCTCGGCTCATATCTGCTTTGCGAGAAGATAGAGATATCGGAGGAGAAGATAGATATCTTTGACCTTGAGGATGCGACCGAAGAGCTGCTTGAGGATGACCCCGACGCTTATGAGAGAGGGGGATCTACCGAGGGTGCCGAGTGGGGAAGCTCAAAATGGTGGGAGCTCCCGGCTGAAAATGAAGATGTAACGGGCGGTTATCTGCTTGAGGTGGATTACCCTGAGAGATATCCCGATGAGGTGAGTGGATTTGTTACAAACAGAGGACTGCCTATCGTTATATCCTCTCCCGAATGTGCGTCAAAGGCGCAGGTAGAATACATAAAAGAGTACGTTTGTGATTTTGAGGATGCACTTTATTCAAATGACGGCTACAACGCTAAAGGCAAGCATTACAGCGACTATGCCGATATTGATTCGCTTGTATTCCGTTATCTTTTTGAGGAATTTGTGCTGAATATAGACGGCGGTATTTCAAGCCTTTATATTTACAAGGATACAGAGGCGAATGGTGGCAAGCTGAATTTTTCGTGTGTGTGGGATTATGACTGTGCCCTCGGAAATTACAATAAATATGCCGATCTCACGTCGCCTGAAACGCTTTTCGTGGCTTCAAATCCGACGAGAAACAATGGGACGATGCCCTCATGGTTTTATACTATGTTTTTACATGAGGATATCAGAGTGCGTGTAAATGAGTATTATACCGAGACGATGCGTCCCATAGCTATCTCAATGCTCGAATATGCGGATGCTGTGTCCTCAGAAATTTCAGCATCGGCAAAAATGGATGAAAAGCTTTACCGAGGATATGCAACAAAAGGCTATTTCGGTGCTGACAGCGGTGAGAGCTTCGACGAGGCAGTAAATTATCTTAAAGATTTCATAGAAAGGCGCATAGCGTTCTTTGATGAGACCTTCAGCTCGGAAAAATAAAAAAACAGCGTCCAAGCTAACGGCCTGGACGCTGTTTTTCTGCCTGTTTTTTCCGAGAGGATAAAAGTGCATATAGAATACACCATTCGGTCAATACTTTTGATACGGATGGGAGTGATGCTTTATATACTATGGTAAAGTTGAAATTTGCGGAGTAAACACCGCAAGTCTTAAAACTCTGACAGCCGAGGAAACAAGAGACCTTTTACTAAAAACTAAGGACGGGGATATGAAGGCCCGTGAGAAGCTTATATACGGCAATTTCAAGCTTGTTCTAAGCGTTATTCAACGCTTTACAGGTAGACGTGAGCTGATGGACGATCTTTTTCAGGTGGGGTGTATAGGACTTGTCAAGGCAGTGGATAATTTCAACACCGATCTCGGTGTGAAATTCAGTACGTACGCCGTTCCTATGATAATAGGCGAGATAAGGCGTTATCTTCGTGATAACAATGCAATAAGAGTGAGCCGATCTGTGCGTGACCTTGCATACAGGGCATTAAGTGCAAGAGAGGAGCTTATAAAAGAGAAGCAGACTGAGCCAAAGGTGGAGGAGATAGCGGTAAGGATAGGCGAGAAAAGAGAAGCGGTATTGCACGCAATGGAGGCAATAGTCGAGCCGATTTCTCTTTATGACCCCGTGTACTCCGAAAACGGAGATTCGATTTACGTTATGGACCAGATATGCGACCCAAGCTCGGGGGACGATATGTGGCTTGAGGATATTGCCCTAAAGGACGCTATGAAAAAGCTCGGGGAGCGTGAGAGAGCCATTATAAATCTCCGCTTTTATAAAAATAAGACCCAGATGGAGATAGCGGAGGAGATAGGAATATCTCAAGCGCAGGTCTCAAGGCTTGAAAAGGGAGCGCTTGAGCAGATGAGAAAGCAGATATAAAAAGGTGCGGAGTAAAAACTCCGCACCTTTTTATTAGAAGAGCTCGATAAGCTCCTTCGGACTCTTTGTGAAATTTATCGTTCCATTTTCGGTTACCGCAAGCATATCCTCTATGCGGCAGCCGTATTTTTCTGCAATGTAAATGCCGGGCTCGCAGGTAACTACGTGTCCTACCTCAAGCTTTTTAGTGGGAGCGACCTTGGGGGAGAGACGGGGAGCCTCGTGGATAAACATGCCAACGCCGTGTCCGAGTCCGTGACCGAAACAGCCGTGATATCCGGCGTCCTCGATGATGTCTCTTGCTGCGCGGTCGACAGCCTGACAGCTCTCGCCGAGCTTTATCATTTCAATTCCTGCAAGCTGTGCTTTTAGAACTGTGTTGTAAAGCCTTTTCATATCGTCGTCAGCCTTGCCGAGAACAACGGTACGTGTCATATCTGAGCAATAACCGTCAAGTCTTGCTCCGAAGTCCATTGTAAAGAACCCCTTCTCGAGCTTTCTTGCGGCAGGAACTCCGTGGGGAAGTGAGGATGACGCTCCCGATACCGCTATCGTGTCAAATGCTACCGATTGTGCACCCTTTCCTCTCATAAAGAATTCAAGCTCAAGCGCGACCTCAAGCTCTGTCATATCGGGCTTAATAAACTTAAGGATATGCTCAAATGCCGCATCGGTTATGCTCTGTGCACGTGCTATTATCTCAAGCTCATCTGCGGTTTTATGCTCACGTAGGTTTTCTATTATATCCGAACCGCCGCGAACCATCTCGATACCCTCAAAAAGCTCAGAAAAGCTGATATAATCGGCACAGGAGAGAGTCTTATCCTCAAAGGAGAGTTTTTTTACTCCGTTTTCTGCAAGGAGTGCTTTTATCTCAAGGCGCATGTCGCCCTCAGGCATAACGACCTCAAATTCATCTCCTACTGCCGCATTTGCGGCCTCGATATAACGGAAATCTGTGATAACGTAGGATTTATTTCTCGTAACGAGAACGTATCCGTCGGTATAGTTGAATTTTGTAAGATAATATTGATTAAGCTCACTCGTGACGAGAACGGCATCAATGTCACCGTCAAGCACGGAGAGAAGTCTGTCTTTTCTTGTCATGCTTTTATCCTTTCTTATTTAAGCAGGAATGTTTCATTGCAAGAGCATCTTCTGCCTGCGTTCCTGCGGATTCGCAGATAATGCGTGGGGCGAGATCGTATTTAACTATCGCTTCGGCAAGGCCCTCAAAATCAGGTCCGAAGACGTCATCCGAGAATGTGAGATGCTTTTTCTCGCCTGCCGAGGTGTACTCTATCTTTGAGAAATGGCAGTGGAGATTTCTTGCGACATCATCTCCGAGCTCTTCACCGATGCGGTCGAAAACTCTCATATAAGCATCCGCATCGGGGAAAACTCCGCCGACGTCTCTTGCATTGAGGTGACCAAAATCGACTACGGGAACAAAGCAGGGAGCAGTCTTGCAGAGACTTATGACCTCTTCGAGCGTTCCGAGCTGGTTCACCTTGCCCATGGTTTCAAGACCGAGCTTGACGGACGTACCCTTGGTGGCTTCTGCTGTTCTCTCGAGAGTGTCACGGGCGAGGCTCATAGCCTCCTCACGTGATATTTTTGCCGCACTTCCGCTATGAATTACTATAGTATCAGCCATGAGAAGCTCTGCGGCTCTTATACTATCCTTTATATAATCTATGCTTTTAAGTCTTTTTTCTCCCTCTACTCCCGAAAGGGATATAAAATAAGGGGTGTGAAGCGACATAAGGATACCGTGCTCCTTGGCTTTTTTGCCTATTGTGGCAAGAGTTGCCTCAGAGGTGCGCAGACCGTTTCCTGCCTGATATTCATAGGCGTCAAGACCTATTTCTGCAAGCCATCCGAAGGCCTCCATAGTAGATTTATGGCCTGCCGCATAAAAGCTGGCGCTGTTTCCTGCGGGGCCGAATTTAGCTTTTAGCATATCTTCTTCCTTTCATAATTTACTGAAGGAACTGTTTTCTTACCTGCTGACGCTTGAAATAATATATGAAGGGTTTTTCAAGAAGTCTTTTGAATCTGAAAAAGAATGTTTTCTGGTCATGAATTGGGGGGACGAGTATAGCCCGAAGTCCAAGACGCTTACCTGTAAGCACGTCGGTAAATATCTGGTCGCCTATAACGCATGTTTCTGCACGGTCGCAGCCGAGTCTTGAGATAACGTGCACATAGCTTCTTGTTGACGGCTTTTTGCAGTCGTAATAAGCGGGGAGCCTGAGGCTCTGATTGAAGCGGTGAACTCTTGCCGCATCGTTGTTTGACATAAGTGCTGCTTTTATACCGTGATTTCTTAGGTCCTCGAACCATCTGATGACGTGCTGATTCGGGTCGGGTGCCTCGTAGGGTGCGAGGGTATTGTCGATATCAACAAGCACAGTATGTACACCGATGGAGAGAAGAAACTCGGGCGTTATGTCCTTGAATGAGTCAAACATATAATCGGGTAAAAATAAGGATGCCATTTTATTAATGTCTGATAATCAGACGTTTCCTTTTCGTAATCTTTGATGCGTTTTCGGGACGCATACACTAAATTGTAACATATAATTGCATATTTATCAAGAGATTTTTTGATTTTTTGCCAAAAACGATGATTTTTTTGAAAATGCTATTGACAAACGGTTTCTTATGTGATATTATATTAGGGCGGTTTTGAAAAACTGAATATGCGGGTGTAGTTCAATGGTAGAATTCCAGCCTTCCAAGCTGGTCGCGTGGGTTCGATTCCCATCACCCGCTCCAAACACTGCTTCGGTATGTACCCTTAGCTCAGCCGGATAGAGCAACTGCCTTCTAAGCAGTAGGTCGAGGGTTCGAATCCCCCAGGGTACGCCAAAAGCGGTGTACTTAATTTAATATGGTGGGATTAGCTCAGTTGGTTAGAGCGCCAGGTTGTGGCCCTGGAGGTCGTGGGTTCGACCCCCATATCTCACCCCATAAAGTAAGCCGA
>SVUB01000087.1 GCA_015063495.1 Oscillospiraceae bacterium | reverse complement strand
TTATGTTATTGATACCGTATTTAAGCATTGCGATACGCTCAACGCCCATTCCGAAAGCAAAGCCGGAATATTCATCGGGGTCGATACCGCAGTTTTCGAGAACGTGACGGTTTACAACGCCCGCACCGAGAACCTCGATCCAGCCTGTGCCCTTGCAGAGCTTACAGCCCTTGCCGCCGCATTCAAAGCAGCTCACGTCTACCTCAACAGAAGGCTCTGTAAAGGGGAAGTAAGAGGGGCGGAGGCGTGTAACGACACCCTCGCCGAATATCTGCTTCGAGAACGTGTCAAGCATACCCTTAAGGTCGCAGAGCGTTATGCCTTTATCGACAACAAGGCCCTCCATCTGTGAGAACATAGGGGAGTGAGTAGCATCGTCGTCTGAACGGAACACTTTTCCGGGAGAGAGTATCTTTATAGGAGGCTTTTTGTTCTCCATAACGTGTATCTGACCTGCGGAGGTCTGCGTACGGAGCAGGAATTCTTCGGAAACGTAGAAAGTGTCTTGCATATCTCTTGCAGGATGGTCTGCAGGAGTATTGAGAGCAGTGAAGTTATAATAGTCATTCTCTATCTCTGCACCCTCAAACACCTCAAAGCCCATTCCGGTGAATATTTCGATAAGCTCGTTGCATATGAGAGTATCGGGGTGGAGAGTTCCTACAGCCTTTACTTCTGCGGGCATCGTTACGTCAACCGCCTCGGCTTCATTTCTGCGGTCAAGCTCTATGCGCTTTATCTTGGCGTCCGCTTCATCGAACTTCGCCATAGCCCATTCCTTTATTTCGTTGACTACCTTACCAAAGGCAGGGCGGTCCTCCTTCGGAACGTCCTTCATGCCCTTCATAAGCTGAGCGATCTTGCCTTCTTTGTTGTCAAGGAAGGTCTTTCTGAACTCGTATAGAGTCTTTGATGAGTCAAAAGAGCCGATACCCTGTTCGATCTCGTCCCTTATTTCTCTGATTTTTTCTTCCATCATTTTATTTTCTATCCTTTCGATTTGATTACAAAAAAATAAAGCTCCGTCCATTTTCAGGACGGAGCAAGGCTTCGTGGTACCACCTGAATTTCCGTGCGTTCACGGACAACTCGTAAGCTTTTAACGGGGCCGGCCGTAACGGACTACAAAGTGTCATAAGGCACTTTTTCATCGGTTCTGCTCCAAAGCGAAATGCACTTTTTCATCACGCAGGTCATTTTCAGCCGACGGTGACCCTCTCTGTGCCGTGAAAAATGAAAAAAGCTGACTTTTTCATAGCATTTAATGTAATATGTTCAAAACTAACGATATTTTATCACATTTTCCCTTCTTTGTCAAGGGGGATAAAAATAAAGATAGGCTCGCCTGAGCGAGCCTATCGCTTATTGCATTATTCTGCGAGTGCGGAGACGGGAGTAAGCTTTCCTGTTTCATCAATGCTTACCTTGCCGTCAGAGTTCTGAATCAGCTTGTTTATAAGGGCTGTACCTTCGTCTGTGCCGAGAACGTGTCTTGTGATTGCATCCTTCTGAATACAGGGCGTGCAGTAGAGCGCAGGCTCATTATTAAAGGAATACGTTGTCTTGCTTTCGTCAACCTGGGAGGAGTTCTCCTCGGAGAAAACGTAATTTGTATTACGGGAGAACTTGAGCTCGAGAAGAATATTCTGATGGGCGTCTGTCTCGTACCAGAAGTTGCCAAGGCCGTAAACTATAGGCTTGCCCTCATAGTATTCGATACCCTGCATAACTGTTGAACGTGTTCCGATAACGATATCCGCACCTGCGTCGATGAAGGAGTGTGCAAGAGCTACCTGAGCATTATCGGCTTTTTCATTTCTGCCGTTATCCCAATCGGTGTAAACGATTACGTAATCCGCATTCTGACGTGCTTCCTCTATCATAGATAAGAAATGGGTAGAATTTGTTGCGTAGATAACGCCTGCATTTTTTGAGGTTGCCTCGGGGGCTGTCGTAGCGTTCTTTACCTGAGCTGCGGAAACAAACGCTATTTTACGCCCACCCGCAATTGCGTATCTGGGAGTTTTTGCGTCCTGGAGATTTGTGCCGCCGCCAATGTAGGGGATATCTGCTTCTTCAAGAGCAAAAAGTGTATCAGCGAGGCCTTTGGCGGAGTAGTCGTATATGCGATCGTTTGCTATATTAACCATATCGGCACCGAGAATTCCAAGAACGTCTGCGTTTTCTGCTGCAGACGAGTGACGCCAGTTAGCATCGATTGGAGTTCCCTTGCCCGAAACGAAGGGGCTCTCGAGGTTTATACAGAAAATGTCTGCACCGATCATCTTTTCGGAGAGCTCTGCGGAGAATGCGGATTCGAGAAGGTTTGCACGGTTATTTCTGTGAACTATAAGAGGGGACCACCAATGATTTCTGTTAGAGTCAAGACTGACGTCGCCGGCAAAGGCAATAGTCATAGAGTCTCCCGAATCTCTCACTATGTAGTTATATTCCTCAGCGTTTCCGTTGGCAAGGTCTGAAAGAGCAAGCAGGGAATAGCCGCAAAGTGTTTCCCACATAGTGTCGCTGTACTCGTTAACCTTCATGTAATCATATATGCGGTTGTAGATGTCGTCCCTTACGTTGTCATGGCAATACGTAAGCAGCTCATAATCGATCTCTCTTACGGATTCTACCTTTCCTATTGCATTAAGTGCATCGTCTACCGACTTTGGTGCGGCTTCAAGCTGAGCAAGCCTTTCGGTATCAATGTTATTTATCTCGTTTCTGATGCCTCCGCTGTAATTGGACAGGGCATATTTATAGAAAAACGCCAATGTGATCACGAGGATGACTGTGGCTATGAAATTGAAGGTGGGGTTGTGAAAAAAATTGCTTTTACGCATCGTTAATCTCCTTGAAAGTAGGTACCTATAGTCTTTACATACAAATTTATTATACCATATCATATTGTCACTTGTCAAGTGAAAAAAGATTTTTGTATTTCTTGCGGAAAAAGGATCGTTATTTTGTATAAATATTATGAAATGCGCTTGACAAAGATGCATTTCTGTGGTAATATATGTATAATCGAGTAGGTGTATGGGAGAGTTGTGCCTGTTTGACTAAAAATGATGATTTTGGATACACATCCAAGCATATTACATTATTTACCTTCAAAGAAGAAAAGTATGAAAAACTTCAAAAAACACTTACCGTTATGCTGACCATCGCTATGATGGCAGTATATTCACGCTTGCTGCAAGCGCTGAAACAACAGGAAATTGCCCCAGTGGTCAGATCGAATGGACACTCTCTGATGACGGCGTTCTTACCGTAACTCCTCTTGAGAGCATGGCAGGCGGCGCTATCACATTTAACAACCATCCTTCCGGAACAAACGAATGGCTTGATTTCCAGAGGAAGAATGCAAACATTAAGAAGGTAGTTATTGAAAACAAGAAGGGACTTGAGGTTTACAAGATCGTTGGCGGTATTGCAGAGCTTCCCGAGTGTACTTCCATCATTTTCCCTGAAACTGTT
>SVUB01000011.1 GCA_015063495.1 Oscillospiraceae bacterium | reverse complement strand
CCCTGCCTCTCAAGCGAATTCAACTCCCTGAAGGGCGTTCCGCTCTCTGCTATCATCTTCGGTGGCCGCCGTGCAAAGACCGCTCCCCTCGTTTACGAGTCAAGAAACTGGCAGCACGGTACCTTCGTCGGTTCTATCATGGCTTCCGAGACAACTGCAGCTGCATCGGGTGCTGTCGGCGTAGTTCGTCGCGATCCTATGGCTATGCGTCCCTTCGTAGGCTACAATATGGGTGACTACTTCCGTCATTGGCTCGATATGGGCAAGAAGATCCCCAATGCGCCTAAGATATTCCACGTTAACTGGTTCAGAACCGATGCTGACGGCAACTTCATCTGGCCCGGCTTTGGTGACAACATGAGAGTTCTCCTCTGGATACTCGACCGTTGCGAGGATAAGGTCGATGCTGTTGAAACTCCTATCGGCTTTGTTCCGAAGGCAGAGGACATCAATATTGAGGGACTTGAGGACGTTACTCTTGACACTATCAAGGAGCTTCTCACGATCGACAAGCAGTCTTGGCTTGATGACGTTGCAAACATCAAGGAATTCTACGCACAGGTTGGCGAGAGAGTTCCCTCCGAGCTTTACGACGAGCTCGCTGTACTTGAGAACAACCTTAAGTAATTAAAAATAAAATTTTGAGGGGCTGTTGCATAGTCGCCCTTAAAGAAGGAGTTTTAACTGTATGAAAAAACTACTCGCCGTCGACGGAAACAGCATTCTCAATCGTGCATATTACGGTGTGCGGATCCTCACTAACAGTGAGGGTCTGCCCACTAATGCTTTATATGGAATGGTTAATATTCTGTCAAGGCAGATCGATGCAATCTCACCCGATTATCTTGCGGTTGCATTTGATTTGAAGGCCCCAACCTTCAGGCATAAAATGTTTGAGGATTATAAGGCAGGCAGAAAACCTATGCCCGAAGAACTTGCACTTCAGCTTCCTTATGCTAAGGAGGTCTGCCGTGCTATGGGCTTTACAGTGCTTGAGAAAGAAGGTTTTGAAGCCGACGATATTCTCGGCACTCTTTCTTTTATGGCACATCAGGCTGAGGACACCGAGGCTTACATCCTCACAGGCGACAGAGACTCTCTTCAGCTCATAACAGAGGACGGTAGAGTTAAGGTCCTTCTTGCCGGAAATGCTGAAACCACAGTGATGGATGAGGCAAAATTTAAGGAAAAATACGGTGTATCTTCTACGGTATTCGTTGACGTGAAGGCTCTGATGGGCGATTCCTCGGATAATATTCCCGGCGTTCCGGGCGTTGGTGAAAAAACCGCACTTAAGCTCGTTGCAGAGCACGGAACTCTTGACGGAGTTTACACAAATATCGAAACCGCAGGTCATTCCCCCTCACTTAAAAATAAGCTTGAAAGCGGAAAGGACAGCGCTTATCTTTCACGTGAGCTTGCAAGGATAAACCTTGCCGTTCCACTCGATACTGACCTTGAAGGTCTTAAAAATGACGGTTTCGATCGCAAAAAGCTTGCCGAGCTTTTCACAAAATTCGGTTTTTCAACTCTTATAAAAAAATACGCCCTTGATAAGGACGTTAACAACGCTCCTGCTGAGGTTAACTATGAGACGGTTACCGCAGGTGCGGATTTTATGAAGCATATTGAGGGTGATACAGTTGCCCTTTGCCTTGAAGACGGTAAAATATCACTCTTTGACGGCAAGAAAACTGTAAATATTGATGCGGATATTACTGCCATGGCATCTCTCATAGAAAAAAACGGCATACGCATTATAACTCACGACTGTAAGTCTCTTTATAAAGAGCTCGAAATAAACGGCATACACTACAGAGACGCATATCACGATATTATGCTCTCGGCATACGTGCTGAATGCCTCCACTTCTCATTTTGACCTTGAAAGACTAGCTCTCGAATACCTTGGGCTCTCTTCTCTGCCCGAGAACGAAAAAGCGAGAGTCATTTACGATATATACCGCAATATATCCGAAAAAATATCCTCTATCGGCGCCGAAAAGCTTCTCTACGAGATAGAAATGCCGCTTGCGGCCGTACTTGCCGATATGGAGCTTGTCGGCTTCAGAATAGATACCGACGGGCTTAAAAAATACGGTGAGGAGCTTGATGCTCTCGCAAAGGACCTTGAAGCACGTATTCACTTCTCTGCGGGTTGCGATTTTAATATTTCATCTCCCGCACAGCTCGGTGAAGTCCTCTTTGATAAGCTCGGACTTCCCGCAGGCAAGAAAACAAAATCGGGTGGATATTCAACGAATGCAGAGATACTCGAAAAGCTCCGTCCATATCACCCGATAATTGACGACATACTTGAATACCGCAAGGTAACCAAGCTAAAGAGCACCTACGTTGACGGACTTATAAAAGTCGCAGATAAGGACGGCAGAGTCCATTCAAGCTTCAGCCAGACCGGTACTGCAACAGGCAGACTTTCATCAAGCGAGCCTAATCTTCAGAATATTCCGATAAGAACAGAGCTTGGACGTGAGCTTCGTAAATTCTTCGTTCCCGTGAGCGGTGACTACCGCCTCATCGATGCAGACTATTCACAGATAGAGCTCAGAGTTCTTGCGGCAATATCGGGCGATAAGACTATGACCGACGCTTTTACGTCAGGCGTGGATATACACACCTCAACTGCCGCTACCGTATTCGGAGTTTCACCTGACTCTGTAACTCTCGAAATGCGCAAGCGTGCAAAGGCTGTAAACTTCGGTATAGTTTACGGAATGGGTGAATTCTCTCTTGCTGAAGACCTCGGCATATCAAGAGCAGAGGCAAAAAATTATATCCAGAATTATCTCGCAAGCTATCCGTCGGTCAGCGCTTATCTTGAAGGAATAGTAGAGGAAGCCTACAAAAACGGCTACGTTACTACTCTATTTGGCAGACGCAGATATATCCCCGAGCTTGCAGGACAGAATAAAAACCTCAAGCATTTCGGTGAAAGAGTGGCAAAAAACAGTCCTATTCAGGGCAGTGCCGCAGATATAATCAAAATTGCAATGATAAACACCGCTGCGGCCCTTAAAAAGAGCGGTATCGATGCACGTCTTGTGCTTCAGGTACACGACGAGCTGATACTTGAAGCGAGTGCAGAGTGTGCAGATGAAGCGGCAAGACTGCTTGAAGAATGTATGGAAAACGCAGTAAAGCTTTCCGTTCCGCTTATTGCAAAAGCAAGCATAGGCGAGACTTGGTTTGATAACAAATAAGAATAGAGGCTGTCGCAAAGCGGCAGCCTCTGTTTTTATTTGCGAATTATCTTTACGTTCTCGGGAAGAATGCCCGTCTGCTCGTAAACTATCTCGTTTATCTGCGATATCTGAGTGTCGAGAAGCTCTTCTCCCTTAACTATAACACTGACGCTTCCGCCGCTGACGACCGCAACGCATTTCTCAAAGCCTTTTGAAACAACTAGCGTTTCGATATTCGACTCGTTCTTCATATCTGCCGCTATCTGCTCGATCTCACCAATTGCCTTTTCTTTCGCTGCCGCATCTGCGCTCTCGTTATCGACTACGCTCTGAAGCACCTCCATAGCCTCGTCTCTCGCTCTCTGGCGGTTGACCTGTGAGGTAGCAAAATAATTTGCCGAATCGCCCTCACTCTGTCCGTCGGCGGCATCTGCTCCAACGCTGTTTGAACCTGTCATTCCAACAGCGGCTGAATAATCAAAGCCGGACGATTTTTCAGCACCGCCGAAAATAATAAGGTTAAGTACTATTGCCGTTCCGATAAGAAGCACGCTGCATCCTATCATAGCGTTCCTCTTTCCGATCTTCAGAAAGATTTTTTTAGTCTTTTCCCAGGTTTTCCTTATCTCCATAATAATCTCCTCTCGGTTTAATGTTTTTAGTTTAGTAAATCATATGGGAACAAATATCAATTTATGACTGCACGGACAAATCTTTTTCAGCACCTGTGATATATATTCTGCTTGTGGGCACGTCACACGCCGCAGAAACAAGGGACAAAAGACGAAACGCCACCTCGGGATCTTCTCCGCCCTCACAAACAATTCCTATGCCGCCAATAGGTGCGCTGTATATTTCCTCTCCTGCCGATGCGGCTACTGCTGTTTCGCCTGAAAAGGTCACGACGACCGACGTTTCCCCAACACCGCTCACTCTCTCACAAAGTTCCTTTATCCTCGCCTCCGTTCTCTTTGTGTATTCTTCAAAATTACTTGTTCCGGGACCGATTTTTGAGGTCTCGGCATCTCCTCTGCCACCAAGCATCAGCATTATTCCTAAAACAGCCATAATCACAATTATAAGCCATTTTAGTCCGCCCTTTTCTACAGGTGCTGTGAGCTTTTCAATTATTTTTTTGCAGTCCGTTTCTCTCACCCCCATTCTTCTGTAACTTCACATTCACAGCCAAACTTTTCACCTATAAAGCTCTCTATCCTCCTTGGATTCACGAATATTCCCGTGCTCCTGAGTGTTATTTTAATACTGTCGAGACTTATCACATCACCCCCTTGCGATATCTTGCATTCTAGTGAAAAATCATCATCAGAAAGTCCGAATTCCGAGAGCATAAGCTCATAAACATAGGTTCTTGCGCTCTCATCTGTCACCTCTACAAGCGTTTTTTGCCAATATTTATCGTAGTTCTCTTTTGATGAATATATACCGCTTGCCAAAGCCCCAATATCGTAGCCGTCAGCTGAATTCACAAAGGATATTATTGGCTTTGCCACAGACACGATAAGGAGAAGTGAAACAATAAGAGAAAGTGCCTTTTTCAGTTTTTTACCTTCCCCCCAGGGAGCTATGGCATTTACCAGAGCTCCGCAAAACGCCACCGAGATTACCGACAAAATATAGTCCCTCATACTTTATCCTCCTGCGGCTGCGCTGCATTTGACAAAAAGTGTGAGCACGTATATAAAAAGCACCGAGCAGATAGATGATACCGCAATCATATATCCGTAAACATTGCTGATTTCCGAAAGCAGCTTTCCCTCTCTCTCACACCCAAGCATTTTAGCAAGCATTGCAGATATATTGATCGCACCTCTGCCGAGTGCAAGAGAGATAAGAGACGGCAAGAGAAGAAGTAAAATGACCGCTATTGCTATTCCCCCGACGCTCGATCTTATATACTCGACACTTGCCGCTACGGTGCGAAGTGAATCACCAACCGTTCCGCCTACTATGGGTATAAAAGAGCCTACCGCATATTTTGCGGCTCTTGCGCCAAGGCTGTCCGCCTTTGCGGAAAGGTGATTCTGCACTCCCATAACTAGAGCAAGTACTGCCATAAGAAGTCCGAGACCGTATGTATATACCTTCTTGAAATTACCGGATATCTCTCCGAGTGAGACCTCGGAGGAAAAAGCTGATGCCGCAGAAAATGCAAGGCAGATGCCGACTATCGGCATAAGAGTGTATGCGCAGAGGTTTTCACACACCGCAATAAAAAAACCGAGAGATGACGTACTTGATGCTGCCGTACTTACGTTCCCCCCAGCGGCATAAAGCGCCCCCATAATAGGAATCATTGAATTGACAAAAGCAAGGAGTCTTTCAAGAAATGTATGCACCATTTTTATAAGCCCCGCCTGCTCCAGGGTAATTGCGGTAACTATCACAGCGGCAGAACAAAAGGAAAAAGCTTCATTTATTACCTCTCCGCAAACGCTCTTGAGCATAGTAGTTGCGAGCGATGAAAGCAAAACTATTGCGATCAGTCTCGCAAGCATAAGAAAAGCATCTTTTATACGAAAGCCGAGCATATTGAGTATCACCTTAAAGAAGCTCTCGGGTGCCGTCAGCTCCTTTGCCGCCTCTGCCCCATCCTCTATACTCCCCGAAAATATCCCCTCGGGCAAAAAAGGTACTATCTCCTCGGGTATACCCGAGATAAAAGTCTCATATTCACCCTCACAGTCAATACCTTTGTTGACTCGTGGCGGTGAAAGATTTTCTATCGCCGAGGAAGGAACGCTAAAGGCAACCAATAAAGCAATAAAAAGCACTATTTTTTTCACCAAGAAAGCATCACCCCCACAAGGGATAATATTTCTTCAAAAAGAGGAAGAGCAAGGAGAAGAATCTCTATTCTGCCTACGTTCTCAACTCCGGACGCTATGCTTGTCTCCCCACAGTCACGGCATATACCGGACGTTATATGCGTAAGATAGGCGATGCCAAGAGCCTTGAAGATCACCTCACCATATTCGCTTATCCCACTTTTATCAATTATACTTTTTCCGAACACAACGAGCGGCGATATCATTCCAATAAGTGTCCCGATAAAAAGTAGAGATGCCGCAAATCGCAGAAGCGGAGCAAAGCTTTCTCTTAGATTTCTGACACACAGAAGTGTCACAAGGCAAAGAAGCCCCGCTCCGCAAATTTTTACCGCACTCACAGCCCAAATACAGAACGTACCGTCTCAAAAAGCGTTCCGACCTCTCCGACCAGCATAAGAAGAACAACAACTATCCCCGTTACCGTCACCATTACAGCCTGCTCGTCCCTACCAGTCTTTGAAAGTATCTGTACTGCGGCAGAAACGAGCACACCCATTCCCGCCACCTTCAAAACAAGCGACACGTCCATAATCTTCCCCGTCCCTTCTCATCATATCATCAAAATTACAAGTCCGAGTGCGGCACATAAGCTGAGCGTAAGAAACAGCTTCCGCTTTTTCGGATATTCTTTTCTTCTCCCCGCAAGAAGCGCCTCTATCTCATCCGAATAATATTTGCACATCTTCAGCTGCTCGTCTCTGTAACACCGTCCGAGTCCCGAAAAAAAGCTCATTATTACCTTTTTTTCCTTTGGGGTAACAAGGAGAGCATCGGATAAGGTTATATCCCCAGTGTATCCGCTCCCCTCGTTTATAAGAGATAAAAGCTCGGCATCGGTATTTTTCAGTATATCACCAAGCGGGAGATTAAAAGCCTCTATTTGCTTATAGATATGCTTAATCAGCCTTGTAAAAATATCAAGCTGTTCTATATGCTTTTTTTCTTTTATTACAAGCATATAACCACATAAAAAAGCCGATAAAACTATTAAAAGACCGCCCGCTATCCTATACATCGGAATTACCTACCGACTCTCTCTCGGTTATAGTCCAGGAGCATACGGTGCTCTCACGGGCTCTCTGAAGAATGACGTAATTCTTGAAAATCCCGGCACTGTGAAGCTCGGATATACCGCTGCGCTTAACAATTCCCTCTGCGCTCTCCCCATGGGCACTCGCTATCACAGAAACACCGCAGTTTTGTGCCGAAAGAAGCGCCTTTGCCTCCTCGGTGCTTCCTATCTCATCACAGATTATAACGTCGGGATTTAAGGTCCTCACTGCAATCTCTATTCCCTCTCCTCTCGGATATCCGTCAAGGATATCGATACGCAGATCGTCTCCGTCAAGCCCGAGAGACAGCTCGCTTCTCGTATCTACAACTGCCACACGCTTACCGCATCTGCCCGATATCTCCCTTGCAAGAGCACGAAGCACGGTAGTTTTACCTACACCGGGCGGAGACAGCACAAGCATACCGCCTATCGGCTCAAGGAACAGGTCGGAAAGCTCGTTTACGTTCGGCAAAAACGAGCCGGGCAAACGTATATTTAATGATGATATATCGTATATCTCACCCGTCTGCGAGGCTCTGCCGCAAACACCTATGCGAACTCCGCCTGCACCTCGTATATATCCCTTTCTCACCGTATCAGCATGTGCATATACCGAGCCACCGCAAAGCCTGTAGAAAATCTCCTTTATCTCCTCCCCGGAAACCTTACTTTCCCCAAGAATACTTGTCCCGGAAAAAGAGAAATCTGTTAGTCTGTCCGCCCGTAATCTTATCTCCTCTGCTCTGAGGTGCGTTTTCTCACACACCTGCTCAAAATCGAGAATAACAGCACTTGGAAGCGCTCTTAAAAGAAATATCGGAAGAAAGAGGGCGTTCTCATTTTTAGAATTCATTTTTATCAACTCCTCGGTAAATACTATTCCGGGATCTACCGAAAAATTCCATAAAAAATAGCACCGTGCATTTTTGTATGCACGGTGCTATTCACTTTACCGATTATTCAGATATTTTTATTGTTTTTCCGTCACAAACATAAACTATTGAGCCAAGCTCGTCGGTTCTGTGGTATTCGATATTTCTCTCCCTAAGCATTTCGAGTGTCTCTCTGTGCGGATGCCCATAGCTATTATCGATCCCGCAGGAGATAGCCGCAACGCTTGGGGTCACAGCATCCATAAATGCCTTGCTGCTCGAGGTGGACGAGCCGTGATGTCCCATTTTAAGAAAATCACAGTCAAGAGTTGCCGCACTGTAGCCCTCAAGCACGTCGGCCTCCTCTATATGCTCGGCATCACCCGTAAACATCATACGAACGCCACCGTACGTTATCCTTGCGATAACACTCGAATTATTGGTGTCTCTTGAGTTGTCCGTAACCACGGGCGCAAGAATGAATATCTCAAGGTCTCCAAATTGGTATTTATCCCCTGTCTCTGCCTCAATTACGTTAGCATCACTGCGCTCAAGCGCATCAAGAAGTCTGTCAAAGGTGGCTGTGTTCGTGCTCGTCGGAGACATTATTACGTTACGAACTCCATAATCCTCAATTATCATATCCGCACCGCCAATATGATCCTCATGAGGATGAGTAAAGATGCAATATTCAAAATCAGAAACGTCCTGCGAATCAAGATAGAGCGAAAGCTCCTCCGAGTCTCCTGTACCCGCATCAATAAGAACGTTACCAAGCTCGGTCTTTATAAGGATGCTGTCTCCTTGCCCCACGTCAATAACGTGCACCTCGACAGTTCCGCCGACAATCTCTGCCGCTCTCTGCTTCTGCATTTCTCGCACCTGCCAGAAAATAAGCACGGCAATGATGGCAATAACGTCGATTATTATTTTTATTTTGTGGTATTTCTTTTTGGTCGGGGTAAGCTCGGGGCTGTATTTCTTCATAAACTCTCCACATTTCTCTTTTTTATTAGATTTTACAACATTTTTGTAAATATTTCAATAGGAAAAGTAAAAATTTGCTTGACAAAGTAATTTTAATATGTTATAATACTAATTCGATACAGGGGCAACCCTGTCTCCTTACCGTGAAAAATAAGTTTTAAGTTCACGGTCAAAAGTCCATAGGGAGGTGTAAAAATGGATAAGGTAATCAATTCTTATGAAACACTGTTCATCGTAAACTGCGAAAACGGCGAAGATGCTGTTAAGGCAACAGTGGACAAGTTCACAGGACTTGTAGCAGAGAACGGTACCGTTGAATCCGTAAACGAGTGGGGCAAACGCAGGCTCGCTTACCCGATCGACGATATTCCGGAAGGCTACTACGTTGTTGTAAACTTCAAGAGTGAGGCTGAATTTCCGGCAGAGCTTGAGCGTCTCTTCAACATCGATGAAGCAATTATGCGTTCTATCGTTGTAAAGATCGACCCCAAGAAGGTTGCCGCAAAGGAAGCAGCTAAGCCTGAGGCAACAGCAGAAGAGACCGCAGCTGACGCTGAGTGATCTCAAAAAAACTAAAACTTGTTCGGTAGGAGGCGTTTCAAATGGCTAATTTTAACTTCAACAAAGTTATGCTTGGTGGCAGACTCACCGCAGATCCCGAAAACAGACAGACGGAAACAGGCATCTCCGTGACCAGATTCACGATTGCCGTAAACCGCCGTTACAGCAAAGATTCTTCGCAGCAGCAGGCTGATTTTTTCAATATCACAGCTTGGCGTGCAACTGCAGATTTCGTCAGCAAATTCTTCAAGAAAGGTTCGTCGATCTTCGTCGTTGGAACTATTCAGAATCGCACTTGGACCGATAATGACGGCAACAAGCGCTATGCGACCGATATCGTTGCGGATGAAGTAAGCTTTGTCGATTCGAGAGGCGAGAATTCCGCTGCCGGTCAGTATACGCCCGATTCCTACGAGCCTTCGTTCTCTACTTCCGCAGCAGATGCTCCGAAGTTTGAAGAGATCAAGGGCGATGAAGACCTGCCCTTCTAAGAGCAGACTAATAATTTAACAGGAGGATTCATAAGATGGATAATAACGTCGAGAGAGATGTTCAGCGTCCCGCAAGAGTAAACCGCAAGAGAAAAAAGGTTTGCATTTTCTGCGTTGATAAGGTCGCTTACATCGACTATAAGGATTCCGCAAAGCTCAGAAAGTTCATTTCCGAGCGCGGCAAGATTCTTCCCAGAAGAATCTCCGGAACATGTGCAAAGCATCAGCGTGAGCTTACGACCGCTATTAAGCGTGCTCGTCAGGTTGCACTCCTGCCCTACATTTCCGACTAATTTCTAAAAATAAAGGGATAGCTATGCGCTGTCCCTTTTTTTGCCAAAAGGAGATAAAATTATGAAAAAAATCGTTTTGTTCTTTTTACAGTTCTGATGCTTACAGCGCTCTGCATCGGTGCAAGCGCTTCTTCCGCATGGGTGGACGTTGACGAGGCTGTTCCCTTTGATGCTACCGCAGAGATGGTATATAACATCGAGGAAGTGGAATTCGGAACAGAGATAAAATTCGGTATCTACAATGCAGTAGGACACGGCATCTGGGATAAGGTCGCACAGGAGCCTGACGTTCTCGAATGGCTCTTCTCCCATAAGCTCTCTGACCGCAAGACAGAGGAGCCCGCTACAAGCGATACAGAGCCTGTAACCGATGCTCCCGAAAGCACAGCTGACACCACTCCCGTAGAGAGTGACAGCACAACGGAAACCACTCCCGCAGATAATACCGACAAGAACGAAGGCAATTCTACTCTTGTAATAGTTATTGTAGCGGCAGTAGTTGTAGTTGCGGCAGTTATTGTCGGCGCAGTACTTATTCTTAAAAAGAAATAATCAAATTTTATCAAGAAAGCTCACCTTGCGGTGAGCTTTTTTATTATCCGAACAGCTTACTTATAAACTCAGCAGTGAACTTCTCTTTTGCATCAAAATCCATTGCATCTTTATATATTTTTTCAATCTCAAAATGTGCTTTTTTCACTTCAGAAAGTGCAAGTAAAGCTTCATCCATAACAAGAGAACACAGCTTTGCGCCGCTATTTAGAGCAGGGCGGACACATGAAAGCTCCTCGCGAGGCAGAAAACGTGACATTGGTATGTTTTTTGTTTTTTCATCCCGGTCCCGACAGGATCCTACACAGAATATAACCTTGCTCTCTTCAAGGAAAACTGCATCGAGCTTATCGGAATCAATCGGGTCGTAGGAAAGCGTGACCTCAAGGTCCTTCAGCATAGCAAAATTTGCGACAGAGGAGAGAAAATAGTGTGCCGTTCCAAACGAATCAGCGATGCGGTATATTTTCTCTGCTCTTTTCTCAAAGCTGTCAAAACGGATGCGCCCATCCATTCCCACCGAATCACAGAGCGCAATATGAGGAAGATACGCACTTCCGTTTTTTATGTCCTTAAGCAGAATGGTGATCTCCTTTTCAAGCTTTTTTCTGTCGATTATTGGCTCTGTCAGCTTATCCGATGCTTCACTTATATTTTGATATGCCGCAAGAAATCTGTAAGCACGCCTGTAATGCTTTTTCTTCTCTCTGCCAAGCTCCTCTATACACTCTCTTTTTGACGAGAGCTTCTCTATACTCCAGAAAACACCGAGGTCAACTATGTCGTCTGCGGCCCCCGGCAGGGATGCGTCGGTATCGTGCGGTGCTGTGCCGTCAAGCACAGCTATTCTGTTATCTATCACTATTCCGTCAAGAGAATTCTGGTCGGACGAGCAGTAATAGTAGACTACCTTCATATTTCTCTTCTCCGCCGCACTTGCAATGCTTCTCATAAAGACGTTTTTCCCTGTTCCGGGCCCACCCTTGATTATGTATAAGTGCTCAAGTCTTGATATATTGAAAACGTCCCCGAAATAACTCACAAATCCCTTGCCCGAATTTGATGCCGCAAAATAACGTTCTTCCATATTAGCCTCCATAACCTTATTCGGTTATAGGATATGCCGAACGTTCTATCTTGTTTACAAAAAACACGGCTGCATAGCAGCCGTGCTTTTATATTATTTATAGACTACGTTTTCTTCACCGAGAAGCTTTTTCAGTTCTCCGAGAAGAAGGTCACTTACCTCTGCTCCTACACTGTAAGCAGAATATTTTGAAGCAGAGCTATCATAGAAGACGACCGGGCATCCTCCATCGAAGATATCTATAAGATTTACCGCCTTCAAATATTTTTCACCCTCAAGGTCGGGAACTCTGAGGAAAAGGCGCTTTGCAGTCTGAGCTTTTGGCGCAGGGCTCTCTTCCCGTGCGTTCATATCTTCGATAGTTTTTCTTTCCTCGTAGTGGAGATTGTCGATAAGAAGATTTATTTTCGATACTATTATCTTCGGCTTCTCGTCCTCACGGAGTGATACCGTTCCGTCGATATAAAGAGCTTCATCCTCACGTATAAATGAAGCCATAGAAGCATATTGCCTTGAAAATGCTATACATTCTATCTCAGCAAAACGGTCGGAGATAGTAAAGAATGCCATGGGTTCACCGTTTTTCGTCGTTTTTCTCGTGACCGACGTAACTATTCCCGCTATCTTTACTCTGTCTCTATCATTAAATGCATATTCCGCTTCTTCCTCGTTATCCTCTGCGGTAAATGCTATCTCAGCTATGCTGTTCAAGCCGAGGTCTGAAACGTGTTTTGAAAATCCGTCAAGAAGATGGCCGGAAAAATACATTCCCGACGCCTCACGCTCAAGCATAAGAAGCTCTCTCATAGAATATTCGGGAATATCGGGATATGAGTAGGCTGGGGCACTCTGTGCGGTTGCAACAGAGAACATATCGAGCTGACCGTCAAGATTACTTCTGTTTTTGCTCTGAAGAGTATCAAGTATCGTCTCGTAGCTTGCCATAAGGCGGCTTCTTGCTATACCGAGCTCGTCAAAGCAACCTGATTTTATAAGCATTTCAACCTGCCTGCGATTAAGATCCGCTCCGCTCATTCTTTCGGCAAAGTCGTCAAAGGAACGGAAAGGTCTGTCTGCTCTTTCTCTGATAAGAGATTGCACGAACTGTTTGCCAACGTTTTTAAGAGCAAGAAGTCCGAAGCGTATATCCTTACCGCTGACGTGGAAGTTCATTCTGCTCTCATTTATATCGGGAGGAAGAACGTTTATTCCGAGCTTCCCGCAGTCAGAGATATATTCCGCAACCTTTTCAGGGCTTCCGAGCACGGACGTAAGAAGTGCGGCAAGATATTCTCTCGGATAATGAGCCTTAAGATATGCCGTGCGGTACGAGATAAGGCCGTATGCTGCGGCGTGGCTCTTGTTGAATGCGTAATTTGCGAAGCTTGCCATTTCTTCAAAAAGCTCTGATGCCGCACTCTCTTCAATTCCTCTTGATACGGCTCCTGAGATAAAGCTCTCCTTCTCTGCCGCAATAACAGAGGCCTTTTTCTTTGACATAGCACGGCGCACGATGTCTGCGTGACCGTAGCTATATCCTGCAACCTCACGGCAGATGCTCATTACCTGCTCCTGATAGACCACGCAACCATACGTCGAGCGGAGTATAGGCTCAAGGCAAGGAAGCTTATATTCGACCTTATCGGGATTATGGCGACACTCTATATATTTAGGTATAGAGTCCATAGGGCCTGGTCTATATAGAGCGATAGCTGCAATAACATCGTCAAGACTGTCGGGACGCAGATTCTGAAGCGTTGCTCTCATTCCAGCACTCTCAAGCTGAAATACGCCCTTTGTCTGTCCCTTTGATATAAGCTCGAAGGTCTCCTTATCGTCAAGCGGAAGCTTTTCAATATCAAAATCGGGTTCACTTTCCCTTATCTGCTCGCTCGCATCCTCGATTATCGTAAGGTAACGAAGCGCAAGAAAGTCAAATTTAAGCAGGCCGAGAGAAGCAATAGTGTCCATATCGTACTGTGTAACTATCGCTCCGTTACTCTGTGCCATCGGCACGTAGCTCCATATCGGCTTGTCAGTAATGACTATACCCGCCGCATGGATAGACACGTTTCTCGGCATACCCTCGATAGCCATAGCGGTATCAAGAAGATTTTTAATCTTTTCGGAGCTATCGTAAAGTCTTTTCAGCTCAGGTAGCTTAAGTGCTCCCGTAAGCGTTATATTTAGCTCGTGAGGAATAAGCTTTGCTACCGCATCGACCTCGGAATAAGGCATCCCGAGTGCTCGTCCAACGTCTCTGACCGCTGCTCTTGCAGCAAGAGTACCGAATGTGATTATCTGCGAAACGTAGTCTCTACCGTATTTTTCGGTAACGTAATTGATTACTTCATCACGTCTGTTGTAACAAAAATCCACATCGATATCGGGCATACTTACTCTCTCGGGGTTAAGAAAACGCTCAAAAAGCAGATCGAATTTTATAGAATCGACTCCCGTTATACCGATAAGATAAGCAACGAGACTTCCCGCACCCGAACCACGTCCCGGGCCAACGGGAATATTCTTACTTTTTGCGTAATTTATATAGTCGGCAACGATGAGAAAATACTCGGAATATCCCATGCTGTCAATAACAGACAGCTCATAGTCAATTCTCTCTCTGTACTCGCTCTCGGTATGCCCATTTTCCCAAAAAACTATATGACCGAGCCTTACTTTGCGTGTAAAGCCTTCATATGCAAGCTGTGTGAGGTATTCACGGGGAGAAATTCCACCCGGAGTTTTGAAGGAAGGCAGATACAAATGGTCGAAATCAAAGTCGAAATTGCACTGCTCCGCTATCTTCACGGTATTCTCTATAGCTCCCTCGTATTTGCCGAAAAGAGCCTTCATTTCATCTGTGTTTTTAAGATAAAACTCGTTTGTTTCAAAGCCCGTTTTGGAATCGTCGTCAACGGTGGTATTCATTTGAACGCACATAAGCACCTTCTGTGCCCAGGCGTCCTTTCTTCGCAGATAGTGAACGTCGTTCGTTGCAACAAGCTCCACTCCGCACTCCTCGGCTATTCTCACAAGATGCGGAAGTATCTCTATCTGCTCGCTCATTCCGTGATTCTGAAGCTCGATATAATAATCCTCGCCGAATATTTCCTTCATGCTAAGGACGTATTCCTTTGCCTGTGAGTACTGCCCCGAAAGCAGAAGCTTCGGGAGCTTACCCGCAAGGCAGGCGGACAGTGCAATAAGTCCCTCGCTATGAGAGGACAAAAGCTCCATATCTATTCTCGGCTTTGAGAAAAATCCCTCTGTAAATCCTTTAGACACAAGGTATATGAGGTTTTTATATCCCGTTTCGTTTTTGCAAAGAAGGACCAAATGATTGTAAGCTCCGTCGGAAATGGTGTTTATCTTTTCAAAACGGGATGACGGTGCAACGTAGACCTCACAGCCGATTATCGGTTTTACCCCCGCCGCCTTGCAGGCGCGGTAAAACGCCACGGCACCGTACATATTGCCATGGTCTGTAAGCGCAACCGCACTCTGTCCGCACTCCTTTACCCTCTCGGGTATATCGGTAATACGACAAGCGCCGTCAAGCAGGCTGTATTCACTGTGAAGATGGAGGTGAACGAAATCTCCCGTTACCATTTTTTCTCCTTACTTTTTGCCTATATCCTCGGCAAATCTTTTTATCTTTGAAAATCTGTGACTAAGTCCCGATTTTGAGAGCGGCGGTGAGAACATAGCGCATATCTCGCTCATAGAAGCCTCGGGATACTCAAGCCTTATTCTTGCGGTCTCGCAAAGCTCGTCGGGGAGTGCTGCAAGAAGTCCTGCTTCCTCAAGCCTTTTTATAGAAGCAATAAGCTCTTGTGATGCACTTATTGACTTTGCTATGTTTCCCGTCTCGCAGTTTGCTCTTCTGTTTGTATCGTTGCGTATCTCACGTAAAATTTTATCGTTCATGCACTCAAAGAGCATTCTTGAAGCGCCGAGATAGGTAAGAATATCCTCAATAGCTTCGCTTTCCTTGAAGTAAAGCCCTACTCCGCTACGTCTGTTAGCTATTTTGGGAGAAAAACCCGCCTCTCTCAGCTCCGAGAAGAGCAGCTTTGCTCTCTGGGCACTTTTTAGTATAAATTCAAGATGGTAGGACTTCATCGGGTCGCTAACGCTTGCCGAGGAAAGAAAAGCCCCCCGAAGAAAATTCATTCTACAGCTCTCGCACCTGAATCCTACAAGCTCCGAATATGAGCTGTCCGCATTTTCATCAAAGTTTTTAAGTGTCTCCACACCCGAACGAGAAGAAAAGGTAAATATACTGCGCTCGTGTCCCATTCGTTGTCTGACGCTTTTCTCGGGCACCTTACCGAACTGATCTTTTATTATGTTCTCGGCTTCATTTGAAAGAATCTCCGACTCGGTCTCAAAGGAAATCAAGCCCTCATCCGAGGGAAAAGTATTTATAAGAAGCCCATAAGCAAAGGCTTTTTTACAACAGGTCAGCTTTCTCGGTTGCCCTATAAGCTCTGCCCTTACGTTTTCTGAAAATGACATTTTTAGGTCTCCCCAACAAAGCGCATTTCACATTCTATATCGATTCCACGCTCTTTTTTTATCGTTTCTTTTATCTTGTCTACAAGTGTGAGAACGTCCTCTGCCGTTGCACCGCCTCGGTTTATTACGAAACCTGCGTGCTTTTCCGACACCTGTGCACCACCGACCGAAAATCCCTTAAGACCACACTCGTCGATGATCTGTGCGGTAAAAAAACCGGGATAGCGCTTAAAGGTACTGCCGGCACTTGGAAATTCAAGCGGCTGCTTCTCTGCTCTGCGTCTCAGCAGCTCCTCACACTCGGCTTTTATCTCGTCGGGGTTTCCCAAGGTCAGTGAAAAATCGGCTGAGAGAAGGACTCTTTCGTTGTGTTCCATATAGGAGGAATGACGGTATCCGAAATCATGCTCGGATGCCGAAAGAGAGAATATCTCGCCCTTCTCGGTGTCATAATAACGTGAGGATGTAAGAATACACGCTATCTCACCCCCGTAAGCTCCCGCATTCATAAATACTCCGCCGCCGACAGTTCCGGGAATGCCGCACATAAAGCGCATTCCGTCAAGCGAATTTTTCTGTGCTCTCGATGAAAGCACAGGCATAGTAACTCCAGCTCCCGCTCTCACCAAATTACCGTTTATATCTATATTTTTAAGGCCGAGAGTTGATATCACGACCCCACGAAATCCTTTATCTGAAAAAAGGATATTGCTTGCACATCCTATTACGCAGTACGGCACCCCGCATTCACCTGCGGCACTCAAAAGAGCGGTAAAAGCTTCCTCACTCTCAGGCTTTGCGAAATAGTCTGCTTCTCCGCCTATGCGAAAGCTTGAATGGAGTGAAAGCGGTTCATTTAAAAGCAAAGAAGAATCAGACAGTATCTGCCTTGCTCTCACTAAAAAATCAGACATATTGCCCTCCGAAAATTTTTAATTGCCAAGAATAATATCAGTAATCTCCTCAAGCCTTGTTATGCTGTATTTTATCTTCATATCCGCAGGGAAAGGACGTCCGCTCGGAGTAAAATAACAGCAGTCAAGACCGGCACCGATACCGCCCTTCATATCTGAGGTCAGCGAGTCGCCTACGACAAGCGTTTTATCCGGATTAAAGTCAGGAATTTTCCTTGCAACCGCCTCAAAATAGCGAATATCCGGCTTTTCATATCCTATCTCCTCGGAAATGAAAAGCTCCCCAAAATATTCGCCTATCGGAGAGAGAGCAAATCGGTTTCTCTGCACGTATCCGATACCGTTGGTTATAATGTAAAGTCTGCAAAATTCCGAAAGCTTACGGACAGTCTCAAGAGCACCGTCGATAAGAAAATGCTGTTCCGATAATCTATCGGTATAATCTCTGGAGAGCCTGTCAAAATCGCATTCAAAGCCACGAGATTCGCCAAAAAGCTCGAAACGTTTTACTCTCAAGGTATCCTTATCTATCTCGCCTCGCTCAAGAGCCTTCCAGAGAGAATCATTTATTGCGCTGTACTCGTTGACTGCCTCATCATCAAGCTCATATCCATACATTTTGCAAGCAGAAAGCAGAGCTTCTCTTTCCCCTCTTAGAAAATCAAAAAGCGTTCCGTCCGCATCAAAAAGCAACGTATCGTATCTCTGCATAGCATAACTCCCCACCCTATTTTTATATATTATATCATTTATTATAGATAAGTTCAAGTAAAATTTATCAATAACTCTTGTAAAAAGTGAAAAAATGTTGTATACTATAAATATGTTATATTGGATTATTATGCCATAATGAAAGAGAGGCTTAAGGACAGATGCTTGTTATAGGACTTACCGGTCCGAGCGGCTCGGGCAAGAGCGAGGTTGCAAAGCTTCTCGCAGAAAAAGGAATACCGCATATAGACTGCGATTCCGTCTACCATTCCCTTATCTCATCGGAAAGTGATTGTACACAAGAGATAGCCGAATTCTTTGGCACAGAGGTATTAAACGCCGACGGCTCAGTTAACAGAAAAAAGCTCTCACATATTGTTTTTTGCGGTGAAGATCACGAAGAAAAGCTGGCCCTGCTTGGCAGAATAACTCACAAATACGTGCTCGTTGAGTGCAGAAATATGATAAATGAATTTGAGCATCTTGGAAAAACCGCCGTTACGGTCGATGCCCCGACTCTTATCGAAAGCAGTTTTGACAGGGAGTGTGACATCGTGCTTGTTGTCACTGCTCCGAAAGAGATACGTCTAAAGCGGATAACTGAACGTGACGGTATCACAAGAGAAGCGGCACTTGAACGAATATCCTCTCAAAATCCCGATTCTTTTTATACGGACAGAGCTGATTTTATTATAAATAACGATATGGGCCTGAATGAACTTAAAGCACAGCTGGAAGATTTTATTATAAAATATACCAAGGAGAAGCGACCTTGAAAAAAGCAATTTTACGAAGTATTGCATTGATACTGATAATCGGTATTTCTATTGCCGCAGGATTTATAATTGACGGCATATGCGATGCAATAGACAGAAAAACACATCCGCGTACATATTCGGAGTACGTAGAGAAATATTCCGCTATTTACGACGTTCCCGAGGCGGTAATATACGCAACGATACGCACCGAGAGCGATTTCGTTTCAAACGCCGTATCGAAGGTCGGAGCTATCGGCCTTATGCAGATGATGCCCGACACATTTAAGTGGCTATGCGAAAAAAACGGCGAGTCACTTGAGGAAGGAATGCTTTACGACCCCGAAACGAATATAAGATACGGGACGTTTTACCTTTCATACCTTTATAGCGAGTTCGGTCTATGGGAAACTGTATATGCCGCTTATAACTGCGGCCCAGGACGAGTGAAGGAATGGCAGCAAAACGAGAAATACGCCGACGAAAACGGCGTTCTTATAAAGATACCGTTTAAGGAGACATCGAATTATGTAAAGAAGGTCTCAAAGGCGGTTGATATCTATGAAAAATTATATTTTGAGGAGAAGGATAAATGAAAACAGCAAGCGAACTTAAGAATGAACTTTTTTACACAAAGAAAAGCGTTTACGAGCTGACAAGCGAGGAGAACGTAAATAAGGCTTTTGATTATGCGGTAGGCTACAAAAAGTACCTTGACAATGCAAAAACAGAGCGTGAGGCAGTAACTACCTCTATTGAAATTGCAGAAAAAGCCGGATTCAAGCCTTATACTCTCGGTCAGAGCCTCAGTGCAGGCGACAAGCTCTACTATAATAACCGCGGCAAGAGCCTCTTCCTTTTCACGGTAGGTTCCGAGAGCATCGAGAACGGTATTCGTATCTCTGCCGCTCATATTGACTCCCCCCGTCTTGATTTCAAGCCCTGCCCTCTCTATGAGGACAGCAGAATGAGCTTTTTTAAGACTCATTACTACGGCGGTATCAAGAAATATCAGTGGACTACCATTCCGCTTGCTATCCACGGTGTTGTAACACTGAAGGACGGCACTAATATTAACGTAACTATCGGTGAGGACGAGAACGATCCCGTATTCTATATCAACGATATTCTTCCTCACCTCGGTCAGAATCAGGCAAAGAAGACTCTCGGAGAGGCTATCGAGGGTGAGCAGCTCAATCTCTTTGCCGCAAGCCGCCCTTATAGCACAGAGGACGAGGGCGACCAGATAAAGCTCACAGTTATTGCTCTTCTAAACGAAAAATACGGCATAACAGAGACTGATTTTATCTCTGCCGAGCTTTCTGCAGTTCCTGCGGAGAAGGCAAGAGATATCGGTCTTGACAGAGCTGCCGTCGGCTCTTACGGCCACGACGACAGAGTTTGCGCTTACCCTGCTCTCACCTCTGTTATCGACAACGCTGACAGCGCCCACACCCTTATGTGCGTTCTTGCCGACAAGGAAGAAATAGGCAGCGATGGTCTGAGCGGCATGCAGTGCGAGATATTCCCCGACCTTATAGACGAGATAGCAAAGGCTCTCGGCGGTGACCCTGCGGTTGTCAGAGCTAACTCCAAATGCCTCTCCGCTGACGTCTCTGCGGCCTACGACCCCAACTTCAAGGACGTTTTTGAGAAGAGAAACACTCCCGAGCTTTCCTGCGGTGTGGTTCTTATCAAGTACACAGGCTCAAGAGGTAAGGCAGGAACAAGTGATGCAGGTGCTGAATATATCGGCTGGCTCCGCTCTGTTATGGAAAAGGATAACGTCGTTTGGCAGACCGGTGAGCTTGGCAAGATAGACCTTGGCGGCGGCGGAACTGTTGCAAAGTATATTGCAAACCTCAATATTGAGACGGTAGACCTTGGTGTGCCGGTCATCTCTATGCACGCCCCCTATGAGCTTATCTCGAAGGTCGACCTTTATGAAACCTACAAGGCATTCTCTGCCTTCTGCAAATACTGATGCTTCTTAAATTAAGAGAGGCCGAGCAGAAATATATCGGCATAGAGGATAGTCTGGGCGCCCCCGACGTCCTCTCCGATCCTGCAAGATATGCGGAACTTATGAAGGAATACAAATCCCTAACTCCGCTTATCGAAAAATACCGTGAGTACAAAAAATGCGAGAAGAACATTTCGGATATTGAGGAAATGCTTGAAGGCGGACTTGACGCCGATATGCGTGAGATGGCAGAGGACGAGCTTAAGGCTGAAAAGGCCTGCCTCCCCCCTCTCCTTGACGAGCTTAAGATACTTCTGCTCCCAAAAGACCCGAATGACGACAAAAACGTTATCGTCGAGATACGTGCGTGTGCAGGCGGAGAGGAAGCGGCACTTTTTGCCGCTTCGCTCTACCGAATGTATTCGATGTACTCGGATAAGAACGGAATTAAGATATCTCCCCTTTCATCAAACCCCACAGAGCTTGGAGGCTTTCGTGAGGTCACCTTTATGATGGAGGGCGAGGGCGTATACGCAAAGATGAAATTTGAGAGCGGTGTTCACCGTGTTCAAAGAGTGCCCGAGACCGAAACTCAAGGACGTATCCACACGTCTACCGTATCGGTAGCGGTGCTTCCCGAGGCCGAAGAGGTAGAGATAGAGATAAACCCCTCCGAGCTTAAATTTGAAACCTGCAAATCGAGCGGTGCGGGAGGTCAGCATATAAATAAGACCGAATCCGCAGTGAGAATAACGCATCTTCCTACCGGCATTATCGTTGAATGTCAGGAGGAAAGAAGCCAGTTTAAGAACCGAGACAAAGCTATGAAGATGCTCCGTGCAAAGCTCTATGATATAAAACAAAGAGAGCAATCCGACAAGATAGCATCAGAGAGACGTGAGCAGGTCGGCACGGGAGACAGAAGTGAGAAGATACGAACCTATAATTTCCCTCAAAGCCGTGTCACAGACCACAGAATAAAGGTGACTACACACGCAATCGAGAGCTTTCTTGACGGTGATATCGGCGAGATGATAAATGCTCTTATGACAGCAGACGCCGCAGAAAGATTAAAAAATAACAATTAAAACCGAAAGGACGTCCTTTCATTGACTACAGAATTTGTTAAAATAACAGACCCGTCCGTACCCGAAGCAAAAGGAATTCTTGAGAAGGCGGCGGATATAGTAAGAAGCGGAGGACTCGTTGTTTTTCCTACCGAGACTGTATACGGTCTTGGCGGATGCGGAACGGACGAGAGTGCCGCAAAAAAGATATATGCGGCAAAGGGCAGACCTGCCGACAATCCGCTTATATTACATATTGCAGAGCCAAGTGAAGCCGAGGATTACTGCTATACCTCGCCGCTCTATTACGAGCTTGCAAAAGCCTTTATGCCGGGCCCTCTTACGGTCATTATGCCAAAAAAGGACAGTGTTCCGTCCTCGGTAACGGCAGGACTTGACACAGTTGCCCTCAGATGTCCCGAGCATCCCGTTGCAAACGCACTTATAAGAGCAGTCGGCTCCCCCATTGCCGCTCCGTCTGCAAATCTATCTGGAAAGCCGTCTCCGACAAGAGCCGACTACGTCTTTGAGGATATGAACGGCAGAGTTGATATGATAATCGACGGTGGAGAGAGTGAGATAGGTCTTGAATCAACGATAGTTATGATAAAAGGCGATAAGCTTATTTTGCTCCGCCCGGGCGCCATAACCTGCGATGCGCTCTCACTCGTAGCAAAAAACATAGAGATAGCACCCGCGGTTCTCGAGATGCTCTCAGAAGACGAAAAACCGCTCTCACCCGGTATGAAATACAAGCATTATGCTCCCGATTCCCCTCTTGTTCTTCTTGACGGGGAAGAAAAGGACGTAGTAAATTATCTGCAAAGTGAAATAAGGCTTAAAAAATGCGCAATTCTCTGCTACGATGATGAAGCAGGAATGCTTGAGGGGGCTTGTCTTCTTCCCGTAGGAAAAAAGGACGACCTTACAGCACAGGCACACAGTCTTTTCACCTTGCTTCGTGATGCTGATAAGACAGGATGTGACGTTATCTACGCACACCTGCCGCCAAAGACGGGACTTGGTCTTGCTCTTTACAACAGAATGATACGTGCGGCGGCGCACACGATAAAAAAAGTATAAAAATTCCGAGGAAAGGAACAGAAAATGGCAAAGAAAAAGAAAACGGCTGCGGAAGAGACCGAAATAGTTTACTCCGAGCCTATGCTCCAGCCCATAACGGAAACAATTGAAAAGAACTATATGCCCTACGTAATGAGCGTCATAATCTCCCGTGCAATACCCGAGATAGACGGTCTGAAGCCTTCTCACAGAAAGCTTCTTTACACGATGTATACGATGGGGCTGCTTAACGGAAATAGAACCAAGAGTGCAAATATCGTCGGTCAGACGATGAAGCTCAATCCCCACGGCGATGCGGCAATATACGAAACTCTCGTGCGACTCACAAGAGATAACGCTACCCTGCTCCATCCGTTCGTTGACTCAAAGGGTAACTTCGGTAAGCAGTACAGCTCGGATATGCAGTATGCGGCTTCCCGTTACACCGAGTGTAAGCTTGAACACTTCTGTGAAGAGCTTTTTAAGGGAATTGATAAAAACGCCGTCGATATGATAGACAACTACGACGGCACACTGAAGGAGCCTGCTCTGCTCCCTACCACCTTCCCGAATGTGCTCGTTACACCGAACACGGGTATTGCTGTCGGTATGGCATCAAACGTATGCTCCTTTAACCTCGCAGAGATATGCGACGGTACTATCGCAATGCTGAAAAACCCGAAAACAAAGACCGAAAAGCTTATGGAGCTCATAAAAGCTCCCGATTTTTCGGGCGGTGGCGAGATACTTTACGACGAGGCACAGATACGCCAGATTTATGAGACCGGAAGCGGTTCCGTGCGTATACGATCTGTCTATGAGTACGATAAAAAGGAAAACTGCATAGACGTTCTTCAGATACCCTATTCAACCTCTATCGAGCAGATAATGAAGCGTATCGGGGATATGATAAAGGAGGGTAAGCTCAAGGAGGTTACCGATTTCAGAGACGAGATCGACCTTGAGGGCTTTAAACTCACGCTCGATCTTCGCCGCGGAGTCGACCCGGATAAGCTTATGAAAAAGCTCTTTAAGTCCACTCCTCTTGAGGACAGCTTCAAGTGCAATTTCAACATTCTTATAAATTCCGTTCCGAAGCAGATGGGTATCGGAGAAATACTCACTGAGTGGATAGATTTCAGAATGAGATGCGTAAGACGCGAGCTGACATTTGACCTTGAAAAGAAGCAAGCAAAGCTCCATCTTCTCCTCGGTCTTGGTAAGATTCTTCTCGATATCGACAAGGCTATACGCATTATCCGCCAGACAGAAAAGGAAGAGGACGTAATCCCCAATCTAGAAGAAGGCTTTTCTATCGACAAGATACAGGCAGAATATATTGCAGATATAAAGCTTCGTAATCTCAACCGTGAATATATCCTCAACAGAATACGAGAGATCGAGGGACTTCAGAATGAGATCGCAGAGCTTGAGGAAATACTCGGCGACGATATAAAGATCAAAAATTACATTATAAAACAGCTCCAGGAGATAAAGAAAAAGTACGGCAAGCCCCGTCTTTCTACTATCGTTTACGCAGGAGACGAGCCCGAATATGAAGAGGAAGAAAGCGTTGAAAATTACAACGTCCGACTCGTTCTTTCAAAGGAAGGTTACTTTAAGAAGATAACGTTCCAATCGCTCAAGGGTAACGATGAGCAGAAGTTCAAGGACGGAGACGAGCTCTCGCAGTCCTTTGACACCGAAAACGTAAGCGATCTTGTATTCTTCACCAATAAATGTCAGGTTTATCGCGCAAGGGTTGCCGATTTTGAGTGCACAAAGGCATCTGCGCTCGGCGACTTTCTGCCCGCAAAGCTTGAAATGGATTCAGAAGAGCGCCCGATATTTATGAAGGTGCAAAACAGTTACCCCGAAAACGAAAACTTCGTCTTTATCTTTGAAAACGGTAAGGGTGTAAGAGTTCCTGCATCATCCTATGCAACTAAGGGTAACAGAAGAAAGCTCATCAGTGCATATTCGGATGCTTCACCTATCGTCGGAGTCTTCTACGAAACCGAGCCCATGGATATTCTTCTCGTTTCATCGGATAAAAAGGCAATTGTCATTAAATCCTCGCTTCTGCCGATAAAGACGACCAGAAGTGCGGCAGGCGTGACCGCCTTTACTGTAAAGAAGGGCAAGAAGCTGACTATGGCAGTTATCGATTTTGAAGAAAAATTTGATTCAAAGGGCTATAAAAAGCTTAAGATACCTGCAAGCGGTGTAGCTATACCAAACGGTGTAAAATTGAATTTTTAATACGTACAGCATAGCCGTGCATATTGCACGGCTATGCTTTTTACCCTCCTTTTTCCCGCAGTACCAAATTTTGTCACAAATGTGCCCACAAGATGCACAAAATATGAACAGAAATAAAATTATAGCCGATAATATTTGACAAACGGGTCAGTATTTGTTATAATAGCACTGTATTATTCGATATCTGTATCAAAAGACAGAGGGTGAAAATTTATGAAAAATTTAAACAAAACAAAGCTTACGATTATAATAGCGGTCGTCCTCGCTCTTGCAATTTCTGCAAGCATACTTGCGGCAGCTGCCTACGACAGCACCAACGACCCGCTTATTTCTCTTTCGTATCTTACTAAATACGTAGAGGAAGCTCTTGCTCCCGTAAAGGAAGCTATCGCTTCTCTCGGCGGGGACGTTGATACGCCTGCCACAGTCGCTACGGGATTTGAGGCTATATTCGTTGAATACGGAAAGCAGATCCAGTGCACTGCAGCAACGGAAATTATTCTCCGTTCCGGCACGGCAGAGGTGGTTTCTCCCTTTGATAATCAGGGACTAAGCGACCTCACAGATGGTACTGACCTTAAGGGCGGTGCTTCTGTTCCAAAGAACCATAACCTTCTTATCCCCCGTGGGGAAGACGGAAGAGGTATAGTAATCACAAGCTCAAGCGGAGCTTATGTTATGGTAGGAGGTGCTTACATAATTGTCGAACCTTAAGAATAAGAAAAAAGTTAATTGGACTCGTATTCTTTGCCTCATTCTCGCCATTCTTATGGTGAGCGGTGCGGCAGCACTCGGTATAACGATACTCGTTAACGAGGCAACAGCGGCTTACGTTCCCTTCCGCGAATCCGATTACGCTTTCTCATCCGGAACCGATGGCGATACATATATCGCCGTCGGTTTAATGTATGGGTCATCTATTACGGTCGGCTTCGAGATAAAAGCACCCTACGGATTCGTCCTTGGCTCTACCGTAATAACGGAAAATACGCGTTCTTTCGAGCCTATATATTCACTTGATTCAAATATTGCATCGGTTACAGTCGACTCGGGGTTAAGCAAAAAGTCAATGACCTACTACCTGACAAGCAACCCAGATAAAACCGTTATCGGCGGATATCACCTTGAGCTTACCAATACGTCTTATGATTACGAAATGCCGCTTGAATATATGGTGGATGAAATTGCGAGCCAGCTCGACGATGATTCACTCTACCCTATCCCTTCAAAGATTCTCGGCGAAAACAAGATACGTCTTGGTGACTATGCCACAGAAGAGGAAGCGCTTGCAGCATTTGAACAATATCAGTCCTACTTCTCCGATTATTCTGTAGAGGTGGCTTACCCCTCAAATACCGCAGTTTCGGTAGTAAATCCCGAGACTGACATCATACTTTTCGAATATGACTCGGGTGACAGCACAAATTCTCTTGGATTTACCGCTTATCAGGGCGATGAATTTGCTTCCTATATCCAGACCCCCGCAGATAATCTTTACGAGGGCGTTATGGCGTTCGTTCCCGAGTATACGGCGACCGCTACCGGCGTAAAGCTTATAAATCTCCTTGACCTTGAGAGTTACGTTGAGGGAGTTCTCCCTTACGAAATAAGCAACTCCTGGAGTCGCGAGGTTCTTCGCACCTTTGCGATAACCGTACGCTCCTATGCGCTTGCAAATTACTGTAAGTGGTACAGCAAATACGGATTTGATATGACCGCAACCACGAGCGACCAGGTTTACAGAGGAAGAAACAGAGTTAACGATGCCGTTGTCGAAGCTGTAAGCAGCACCGAAGGACTTGTTACCGTCTACGACGGAAAGATAATCAGCGCATATTATTCCTCAAGCGTTGGCGGCTCAACCGTCGGCTCTCAGTACGTATGGGGCTCGGCAAGAGGCTATCTTAATACGGTTTATACCCCTTGGGAAAAGTATTCGGAATATAATAACGGTATCTGGCACACAGAGGTCAGCCCCGAAGCACTCTGCAGTACCCTCCGCTCAAAGGGTTACACCGAGCTTTCCGGTGCTATAGCATCAATAGACGTTGAAACCGTAAAGGATAACCCCGATTACGTATACTCTCTCACGTTTACCGATACAAACGGTCATACGGTGAAGCTTAACAGAAGCGACGCCGTAAGAACTACTCTTTCCAATTACCTGAAATCATCCAATTTCTCGGTAGGACAGGGCTCTCTTGTGCGTTCATATGACAAGGTTTACGGTGTAAAGATACTCAATGAAGGTGGCGTTGTAATAACCCCAACCCCGGACGATGAAAAAGGACCGATTACGGTCAGTGGATTTGTAACAAACGATCAGCTCCTTATTTCTGATGCTCACATTCTCACTGCAGACGGAAGAGTAGACAAGAGTGAATACCCCGTTGCTTATCTTCTCACCTCGACCGGACGTAAGGTAATTATGAATTCCTGCGTTGCAACGGCAAATAATTCAGACGACGTAACTCCCTTTGAGTATAAAAACAACACAGTAACCCTTATAGATCCCGAGGATCTTCCCGAGGACTTCTATGAAGATCCGCAGGATACCGAACCCTCGGAGGACACGGATGAATACTATGACGAGACCGAAACGTATGAAGGAAACGGCGAGGAGCTTTGGGCAGAAGACGCTATTCCCGTTTATCTCAGCAACGGCTCCCGTGAGGTAGTATCCGCGTTTAAGAACATCACGGTAATTACTACTCTTGAAACGGTGACCGAAACGCTCTACGCTTCATCCTCAGATAACTTTATCTTTGCAGGTAAGGGCTGGGGCCACGGTGTCGGCATAAGCCAATACGGTGCAAAGGATCTTTCTGACGCAGGAG
>SVUB01000086.1 GCA_015063495.1 Oscillospiraceae bacterium | reverse complement strand
TCGTCGAATACATATTGTCCTTATAATGATCCCAGTGTCCGCTGGTCTCCCAGAGGTGGCGGTTCATAATAAGGGGAGTCTGTATCTCAACGTAGTTTTCTCTCGTGTGGATCTCTCTCCAGTAGTCGATAAGGGTGTTCTTTATCTGCATACCCTTGGGAAGGAAGAAGGGGAATCCGGGAGCTTCCTCGCTGAACATAAAGAGCTTCATTTCCTTACCAATCTTGCGGTGGTCACGCTTCTCGGCCTCCTCAAGGAGCTTAAGATAATCGTCAAGCTCTGCCTGAGAGGGGAATGCGATACCTTTGATACGAGTAAGCATCTTGTTGTTTTTATCGTTCTTCCAATAAGCGCCCGACTGGTCCATTACTTTGAACGCTTTAAGAGCTTTTGTGTAGCAGATGTGCGGGCCAACGCACATATCGATATAGTCACCCTGCTGATAGAAGGTTATAGTTGCATCTGCATCAAGGTCTCCTATATGCTCGACCTTGTAGATCTCGCCTCTTTCTTCCATAAGCTTGATAGCCTCCTCACGGGGAAGAGCAAAAGGCTTTATGGGGAGATTTTCCTTTGTGATCTTCTTCATTTCCTTTTCAATGTTCTGAAGATCCTCCTCGGTGAGCTTTGTGTCGCCGAGGTCTACGTCATAGTAGAAGCCCTTTTCGTTTGCGGGGCCGTAGGCAAATTTTGCGTGGGGATAAAGGCGTCCTATCGCCTGAGCCATGATGTGTGCGGCACTGTGGCGCAGTATATGCACTTCCTCTTCGGGAGCACATTCAGCCACGTGACCGTCATTGTAGATAACTTTCATCCTTTTTCTCCTTTTATTTATACAAAATTATTTTTCATAAAAAAACACCCCTGACGGTAATAGAAAAATACCGTCAAGGGTGCATAAAGCACGGTTCCACCTTGATTTTTAACTTTCATCAAAAGATGTATCCCTATAACGCAGGGTAGCGTCAATGCTTTGCTTTATATTGCTTTTACGCATTGCGGCTCGGGAACGGTCTTCATCAGCTTTGTCATAAGAAGCTCACACCAAACGCTTCTCTCTCTGAATGACGGGGCAGATTACTTTTTCCTTCAAAGCCTTTAATATTACGACTAATTATATCATTTATTTTTTTACTTGTCAAGGACTTTTATATCAATATTCTTTAAGAATATCACGAAGCCTATTTTCCGCCTCGTCCGAGCGGAGCTTGTCTACGGCATAAGCCTGTCGAAGCAGGTCAGAGGGGATATAATTATCGTATTTTTCAAACACAGGAATCTCACTCGATGCAACTAGAGAAAGGCAGTCTATTCCATGTAAATCTGCCTTCTTTGCAAGAGACTCAATAAAAGCGTGAGGGTCACTCTCCATCTTGAATGTCATATAACAGCATCCCTCAAATTCAAGACCGCCTACCTTAAATTCCTTTGAATTTTGCTGAATGAACTTACGCAGAGTTCTGAATGAACGTGTACCGAGCCAAGGGAAGAGCGCATAGCTGTAGCCACCCAGGTGCACAAGAGAATGCTCGAGCATTCCGGTGTTTCTCGCTATATTGCGGGCAACCTCAAGACGTTTTTTTGCATTCTGCTTAAGATATGGATAATCGGTGTCCTCTATTAGGACTTTTTTCATTCTTTCAAGTATCTTGGTGTGTATCTCACCGTAGTCACCGGGCCAAGATACCTCCATTTTCCCGAGAACGGGCTTTACGTAGATGAGCTTGCGTCTGACGTCAAGCTCTTCAACCTCCCAAACTCTGCCTGCAAGGGCAAAGCGATCGCCCACGGGTGGTGGCGTTGTTATCGTACCGATCTCGTCCGACTCACAGCGCACGGTAAAATCCTCGCTGTCCTTAAATACTGCGTAGAACTTGAAGCTGTTTAACAGCTTTTCTCCTGCAAGACCGACTATAAGCCCTTTTTCCTCTGTCATTTCGAGATAATCATTTTGGAGCATGGAAAGAATGAGAGTTCTGTAATCTTCCTTTGACACGTCCTTAAAGGGTGGAAGGGAAAGGACTTTTTCCGCAAGACGCTTCGGAGTAAGCTCACCGGACGAACCAATAATGCTCAGCGTCTGCTGGAAAAGCAGGCTGAATGGCAATTTTTTATTTATAGGAGGCTCGATAAAACGTTCCTCAATATAAAGCTGTATTATTGCAATAGCACGGAGAAGACTCCAGGGAATAAGCTGTGGCAGGGGGGTATTCGGCAGAGGATTTTCTTCTCTGAATACCATCATCATCTCAGGTGGCTCACCTCGTCTGCCCGAGCGTCCGAGTCTTTGCAAAAATGACGATACCGAGTTTGGTGAATCATTTTGAATTATGCGCTCAAGCTTTCCTATGTCGATGCCAAGCTCCATCGTCACGGTAGCACAGGTGACAGCCATAGTGTCCTCGTCCTTCATTTTTTGCTCTGCTTCCTCGCGAAGGGAAGCGGACAGATTTCCGTGATGAATAAGAAAAATATCCTTTTCCCCACGCTTTGCGGCGATCTGACGAAGCGTTGCGGTGACGTATTCCGTCTCCTCTCTCGAATTTGAGAAAACGAGGGACTTTTTGTTTTTAACGCAGTCGTACATATATTCATAGCCGGGGTCAAGTTCGGCTTTTTTGTGCTTTTGAGCGTTATCGACAGACGGAGCATCCTTTGACTGATCCTCGTTCATATCCTGAATATAGAAATGCTCAAGTCCGAGTCTCCAAGTTATCTTGCCCTGCGGGAAAAGAGGAATATCGGTCGGCTTGTCCGTTCCGGAAGCGAGCCATTCTGCCGCCTTTTCGGGATCGCCTATGGTGGCAGAGAGCCCTATTCTTCTTGGTGTGTGTCCTATAAGGTGGGCAATACGGCAGAGCTGGCAGATGATCTGACTTCCCCTGTCCAAGCCGATGAGGGTATGTATCTCGTCGATTATAACGTATCGAAGACCGGAGAATAGACGAACTATATCATTTGAGCGGTTTATGAGCATACTTTCAAGGCTTTCGGGAGTTATCTGAAGTATGCCACGGGGCTCTTCAAGGAGTTTTTTCTTGTGCGATGCGGCAACGTCACCGTGCCAGTGGGTCACCTTTATTCTGCTTTCATCAAGCAGTTCTTCAATGCGTGCAAATTGGTCGTTTATAAGGCTTTTCAGAGGAGCAATATACAGCACCGCAACACTTTCGGGGGGATTTTCATAGACGTCGGAGAGCACAGGGAAGAAAGCCGCCTCGGTTTTGCCGCTTGCGGTTGCAGAAGTTAAGAGAAGATTATTTTCCGTTTCAAAGATAGTCTTTGCCGCTGACATCTGAACGTCACGCAGACTTTCCCATCCGTGACGGTATATAAATTCCTGTATAAAGCTCGGAAACCGAGCGAAAATTCTATCCGCTTCCGTCATTTTTGCTCTCCTTTTTACTTATTCTCTCTTTGTTATTAGAACCACGTTTTCCACAGTTGTCCCTTTAGGTAGGGAGTCCACCAAAGCATTTTGCTATATTGATATTTATCATTCTTCTATATTGCCTAATTCAATATCTAAAACCTCAGGCATGTTTTTATATAGAATTGTTAGGCAATCCTCAAATTCATGCAAACACAAATTTGCAATAAAACTGTTGTTATCATATATGAACTTATAGCCAACAAAATCTTTTACCTCAAGACTTGAAGGATAAATATAGCCATCATATGTTTCACTAATGAATTTATCTTTTGTTATCCAAG
>SVUB01000085.1 GCA_015063495.1 Oscillospiraceae bacterium | reverse complement strand
TTGGAGTTTGCTCCGATATCGCCTGTGTTCCATGTGAGAAGCTCGTATTTTTTGCAACCGAGCTCAACGACAGCCGTTACAGTATCTGAAACCGTGTTCGGCTCGTCATTGAGATACCACATTTCAGCCGTGAAATTCTCACCGTCCTGCCAAACGAACTTGGAAAGTCTTGCACTTGCAAGAGAGGGACGGAGTGAATCCTTAACAGAATAATAAGCAGGCTTGGGATTTGCAGGATAGGAAATTATAGAATTGTTTGCGGCAGTGAGCCAAGGCTCATCATAGCACCAGTTCATTACCATCGAGCAGTAAGGCCACTGACGGCGTGCCTCCTCAAATATAGCTTTATATCCCTCGCACTGTGTCCACTGAGAATGCTCAACTATAAGCGCAACGTCGTCGGTATGACCAAAGTATTTATCAAGAATAAACATAGATACCCATCTTAAAGGTCCGTGCGCCTGAAAAGCGTGGTGCGCAATCCAGCTCTTTGTCGGAGCTACGTTATAGAGCTCATCGGGCGGGATTATCTTCTTAAGGTCTTCGACCGATGCCATTCCCGCAACGCCAAATTCAGTATAGGCAGTTGAGCGTGCATTGTTAAAGTTTTCGTATACCAGCTTTTCCTGATCCTCAAAAGCATAGCTTCCGTGAGACATTCCCGTAACCGGAGACGTCTTTATAAAAGGACGGGAAAAATCATTCTCATAGCTATCTTATCGAGTAGACGAAGTGCGTGAGACTGGTCATCCATTCTCGACCAGTTGTTAAAGAGCTCGTTTCCACCGCACCAGAGCACGATAGATGCATGACGGCGAAGCTCCTTTACAACAGAGGTCGCCTCCTGCTCAAGAACCTTAAGATAATGAGGCGTTCCCCAATAATCATTACAAGCGAGCATAAATTCCTGGAAGAGCATTATTCCATACTCGTCGCATATCTCGTAAAATTCTTTTTTCTTGAGTCCGGATCCGCCCCAAAGACGAAGCATATTCATATTTTCGTCCTTAGCAAGATCAAGAAGCTCTCTGTAACGCACTTCAGTTATTCTTCCGAAGAAAAGCTCGGGATTTACCCAGTTAGAGCCCTTTGACAATATTCTTCTTCCGTTAAGTTCAATAGTTATCGGAGCATTATAGCGGGATTTAAGTGCTCCCGTAGGCTCGTGCTGTGCGCCCTCGTTCATAACGAGTTTAACCGTTCTGAAACCTATCCTTCCGCACTTTTCATCATCATCGTTTCTTGCCGTCCAAGAGTAGAGATAAGGAGTTCCCTGGCCGTTACACCACCAAAGATTTACGCGATCAAGCTCAAATTCACTCTTCTCACCCTCGTAGACAACGTTTCCGTCCATATCGCAGAGAGTGTAGATAACCTTACCGGCACATTCGGTCTCAAAGCGAATCTTTGCGCTCGCTCTGTCCTCTGAAAGCTCGTAAAAAGGCTCACATGAGCTTATGTAGTTCTTTCTTCTTATCTCAACGTATGCAGGTTTCCATATACCGGAAATCATGAGTCTCGGGTTCCAGTCCCAGCCGTAGACACAAGGAGCTTTGCAGCACTGATTTGCTGCCTCATGGTAAGAATCAAAGGATTCATATGCATAAGGTCTTTTGGGGTGCGGATGTAAGATCACCTCAAGTACAGAACCGCTCCTTGCAATATCCGTTATATCTATCTGGGTGCGGGTATACATACCCTCGTGAGAGTAGAGGCACTTGCCGTCAATAAGTATATCAAAAATATAGTCTATTCCCTCGGCAACGAAAACCGCTCTTTCACCCTCGCTCACCTTAAAAGCAAGCTCGGTACGGTATATCCAATAATAATCCTCTATTTCACGGAATTTCATCACGTTATCCGAATACATGATGTCACCCCAGCCCTCGGCTACGGCGTAATCATACTGTATATTTCCGGGGACCTCAACGTCAAAGAATCTTCCACGCTCTTTTCCGTCGGGACTGATGCAACCCATCCACGTCTGATAGTATTTCATATAAGAAAATCCCTTCTTCTACGTTTTCCATCATTATAACATGGATGCAAATCCTTTTCAATACAACACAAAGTAGACTTTATTTTACATTTTACCGGCTATTTCTTCCCTCAGACGAGAGATTATGCGCTTCTCGAGACGGGATATATAGGACTGGGATATTCCGAGCGCATCTGCGACCTCTTTCTGCGTCATTTCACGGCTTCCGCCAAGGCCGTAACGCATTTCGATGATGATTCTTTCCCTCTCGTCAAGCCTTGAAACGGCATCACGTATCATCTTTCTCTCCTCCGCAGATTCTATCTCCTCCGAGATGCATACCTCGTCACTTCCGAGAGTATCAGAGAGAAGAAGCTCGTTGCCATCCCAGTCGACGTTCAGTGGCTCATCTATTGACATTTCACACCTTGCATTACTGCGCTTTCTTATGTACATAAGTATCTCGTTTTCAATACATCTTGAAGCGTAGGTCGCAAGCTTTATATTCTTGTCCGAGCGAAAGGTATTTATCGCCTTTATCAGACCTATCGTCCCTATCGAGATAAGATCCTCGATACCGATACCCGTATTTTCAAATTTTTTGGCGATATAAACAACGAGCCTGAGATTATGCTCAACCAAAGTAACCCTCGCATCCTCATCCTCCTCTATCCTATCTATTATGGCGCTTTCCTCTACTGAGGAAAGCGGTGGCGGTAACACGTCGGGGCCGTTTATATAGAAAACACCCCTCTCATCAGAATTAAGCAAATATGAGTACGCACGTCTTATCATCACGCAACTCATCCTCAGACACTCTTTAACGGTTTTTTTCATTTCATTTCCTCCTATATTTACGTAAAATAATCAGCCGGTATTATCGCTTCGATACGACCGCTTTTAAGGTCTTCACGTGAAAGGGCGACGAGCACGTCTATCTGTTTTTGTGTGCCGTCATAATCAAGATAAACTTCATCAGGCATAAATGCCGTAAGCATCCCTTCTCCTGCCGCCGTCCTTATGGGGATAAGACGGACAGTACGTGCAAGCTCAGGCTGAAGTGAAGCCATATTCCCCGCCGCAAGTGCAGGAACAAGAATCCTCGCTCGCTCTCTGTCAACTATAACTACGTCCTTTCCGCCGATAGGGTCCTTTAGCATATTTCCGCTGTCCGACATTGCCTCAAAATTCATTTTTCGTGCGCCTACTCTCACCGTAAGCTTGCCGAATTTTGCCCTTGATGTGTGACCGATAAGATCGCTGCCGAGAAACGTGGCAAGTCCACTAAGCATGGCGACAAGACCGAACACCCAAAGAGAAAGGTCCTCTCGCCCTCCCTCTATATCTGTAAGTGAACGGTTGAGAAGACTGAAAAAAGCGGTCATTATTCCGCCGAGCATGGCAGAAACCACAAAAAACGTAGCGGTATAAATCGGCATTTTTCGAAAAGCCCTTGCATCCTTTGTGCGGAACGCCGTCATGCACATAACGAAGCAAACAAAAACGTCAAATATTATTCCGAGAAATCTGTTTACGGGGATCCCGAGCGATATTACCGAATATATGCCCCCCATCGCAGAGGCTGAGCAATGGCGGACAAGCTTTATCTTCTGCTTCAGCAGATGCGAGACTATGTAAAAGGTGAGAAAATCCATACTGAAGTCTATGAGAAACAGTATATCCGCATAGACTACCTGCCCCATTTTCCTCCCCCCCCTTTTGCCGTTGTATTTATTATATTCTTTTATGGGTGTGAAATATGTCACAATAGGTAGG
>SVUB01000010.1 GCA_015063495.1 Oscillospiraceae bacterium | reverse complement strand
AGAAGCTCTATCCCGAGGCAGTTCTCATAATGCTTCTGCCCCCCAGCTTTTCGGTGCAGGAAGCAAGACTTCGTGGGCGTAATACCGAGACCGAGGAAAAGATACTTGCCCGTCTTGAGCAGACAAGAAACGAGCTTCCGAAGGTCGATATATACGATTATGTCGTTTATAATAACGACGGAGGTGCAGCTGACACCGCAGACGATATAATAGCGATCGTCAGAGCGGAGAGACGCCGCAGAAGTCGCAACGGTGACGTTGCAAAGCATTACTTTGAATAAAAATTACAAAACATACAAAAATTATTTTGCCGCAGATGCGGCGTGGAGGTATTTATGATTTTTCCGTCTATCAGTGATCTTACAAAGGACAAGTACAACCGTTACGAGCTTGTTATCGCAACCGCAAAGAGTGCGAGAATGATAACAGATGAATACGTAAAGGAAAGAGAAACAGCAGAGAAGATGATCGCAGGCAACAAGGAGTCTGAGAAGGCTATCTTTGCTATGATAAAGCGTGAGTTCCGTGACGAAAAGGCTGTTAAGTGTGCGATCAACCGTCTCTTTACAGGCGATTTCGTTATTCTTGATCCCGAGTCGGCTGCGGCAAAGAGAGCAGCAAGAGCCGAGAGCGAGAGACTTGCGGCAGAGAGACTTCTTGCCGAGAAGAAGGAAGAGGTAAAATTTGATTTCTCCGATGAAGACGAAGAGGAGATAATCGACGTAGAGGAAAACGAGGAAGAGGAAGCCTAAGGCCGACTTATCTAATTGACAAGGAGGATGTGCGATGCCACAGTATGCAAGCGTTTATATACTTGACGTGCCGTATGCCGTTGATCGTGCATTCGACTACTATATTCCCGGCGGATTCAGAGAGAGCATAAGAGTGGGAGCATTTGTCACCGTGCCGTTTGGTGGCGGTAACAGGCGTATGCTTGCACTTGTTACGGCTCTTTCCGATTCATCATCTTTTGATGAAAGGTCGCTAAAGCCCATTGCTTCCGTATGCTCGCCCGAGCTTTATCTTGATGAAAAAATGCTCGGCCTTGCTTTCTATATGCGTGAGCAGACGCTCTGTACTATGGGGGAAGCCGTACATTCTATGATACCGTCGGCGGCTTTTTCAAAGCTGACGGTGTATTATAAGGCTTCAGATAAGGTGGGAGATCTGAGAACGAAGGACGAGTGGCAGATAGCGGTACTTGCACATATAAGAAAGAAAGGCACCGTTTCGGAATCTGCTCTGAAAAACGCCTTTGGCGCTTCAGCCGCACCTGCGATTGAAAAGCTTTGCGCCGGTGGCTGGATAGTAAGAGAAACTGCGGTAAAAGGTGCTTCATCCGCTCCATCAAAAAGCAGCTTTATGCTTTCTGTCGACGGGGCGGAAGCAAAAAAGATAGTACTGCGGGAAAAAGGCGCCCTTATGCGTATCAGCTCAAAGGGGCAGCTCGACGTCCTTTCCATGCTCCTTTCAGAGGGGGGCTACGTTGATGAGGATAGGCTTTTTGAGATAGGTGTAACGAGGGCAAACCTGCGTGCGCTGCTCGAAAAAGGACTTATATCCGAGAAAAAGACAGAGATTTACAGAGACCCTTACGCAGAGCAAGGGGATAGGGCGGCAGAGAAAAAAGAAATTTTGCTGAGTGATGAGCAGAATGCGGCATTTTCTATCCTAAGTGAGCTTTCGGAGAGTGGGGAAGCTAAAGCAGCCCTTCTTCACGGGGTTACAGGCAGCGGAAAGACAAGCGTTATGATGGCGCTTATCGACAAGGTGCTCTCAGACGGCCGAGACGTTATACTTCTTTTGCCCGAGATATCGCTCACTCCCCAGACCATAAGCATATTCAAGGGAAGATACGGAGACCTTTGCACGGTCGTTCATTCCGCTCTTTCCGCAGGTGAGCGCTACGATGCATACCGCAGAATAGCATCGGGAGAGGTCAGGGTAGCTGTCGGCACACGTTCAGCGGTATTTTCTCCCGTGAAAAATCTTGGACTTGTCATAATCGATGAGGAACAGGAGCAGACCTATAAATCCGACCAGAACCCGAAATATCACGCACGTGATATTGCACGCTATCGCTGTGCCAGAGAGAAGGCTCTTATGCTTCTTGCGTCGGCAACTCCTTCTCTTGAGAGCTATCTCAAGGCAAAAGAGGGGAAATATAAACTTATAAAGCTGAAAAACAGATATGGCGGAGCAAAGCTTCCCTCGGTCAAAATTGCGGACATGAGAGAAGAAGCGCAGAGCGGAAATATATCACCTATCGGATCACTTCTGACTAAAGAGCTTTCGAGAGTGAAGAAAGACGGAGAACAGTCGATACTTTTCCTTAACCGCCGAGGATATAATACTTTTGTAAGCTGTCGAAGCTGCGGCGAGGCGCTTTCCTGCCCGAATTGTAGCGTTTCTATGACTTACCATACAAAAAAAGGATCGTACAGTGAAGGCTACCTTGCCTGCCATTGGTGCGGTCACAAGGAGGCACTCCCGAAAACTTGTCCCAAGTGCGGCTCGGATAAGCTCGCACATATGGGATACGGCACGCAGAGGGTAGAGCAGGAGCTTGGCATACTTCTTCCCGATGCGAGAGTGCTACGAATGGACACAGACACCACCTCATCAAAATTTTCATACGATAAGCTCCTCGGAGCTTTCAGAGAAAGAGAAGCCGACATACTGCTCGGAACGCAGATGGTAACAAAAGGTCACGATTTTCCGGGAGTTACTCTTGTTGGCGTGCTTCTTGCCGATTCCTCACTCTATCTTGACGATTACAGAGCAAACGAGCGCACCTTTGCGCTAATTACCCAGGTCATAGGCAGGGCAGGCAGAGCATCGGATAAGGGCAGGGCAGTCATTCAGACTGGAAATCCCGACCACGACGTTATAAAGCTTGCGTGCGCACAGGACTACGAGACATTTTTTGAAAGAGAAATAAAGCTTCGCAAGTTGCTCGTTTTTCCGCCCTTTTGCGATATCGTGCTTCTCACGGTAAGCTCGGAGGACGAGAGAGAGCTACTTATTGCAGTCCGTAAGCTCTGCGACGAATTCTCTAAAATGACTAAGGGAGACGGAGAGTTTTCCGACGTTCAGATGATAGTCTTCGGGCCGTTTGAAGCGCCTGTATACAGAGTAGAGGGCAGATGCAGGATGCGTCTTGTGATAAAATGCCGACTTAATAAACGTAGCCGTGAGCTTTTTGCCGCCACCTTGCGTATGTTTTCGGGTGAGAGGGCGATGGGCAGAGGCGGCAACGTGAAAAAGCCTTACCTTACGATAGATTTTAATCCATCATCACTTTGATGTAAAAAAGGAGAATAAAATGGAATTTTCTAAAAGATTTGTTTCTGCAGGAGTAGAATATTCTACACCCGAAAAGCACGTAAGTGCTCCTATGTTCAGAAAAAAATTCACTCTTAAGAGTGTGCCCCAAAAAGCAGAGCTTCTTATAACAGGACTTGGCTTTTACGAGCTTTATGTGAACGGAGAGAGGGCAACAAAGGGCTATCTCGCCCCTTACATATCAAACCCCGATGACATAATATATTACGATAAATACGACCTTTCGGATAAGCTGTATGTCGGTGAGAACGTTATCGGCGTCATTCTCGGAAACGGAATGAATAATGCAATGACACACACCTGGGAATTCAGCGAGGCGGTTTTCCGCTCTTCACCTAAGATGGCACTTTCATTTTCAGCCGAATGCGGCGGGGAGATTGTCGAATTTGATGCAACGGATTTTGTTTGCTCGGATTCCGCTATAACCTTTGACTGCCTGCGCTTTGGCGTCCATTACGACGCAAGACTTGAAAAGAAGGGTTGGTGCAGTGCGGACTTTGACGATTCCGACTGGAGAGCGCCGATAAAGGCGGAGAGACCGAGGGGAAGGGCAAAGCTGTGCGAGGCAGAGCCTATTGTGGTGACCGAGGAGCGTGTGCCTGTTTCGGTTGAAAAAGGCGAGCTTGCTCCGTACATTATGAGCCCTCACGAAAAGCCGTACCCCGACGCTATCGAGACAGAGGTAGAGAGAACGGGCGGATATATCTATGATTTCGGCAAAAACACATCCGGTATATTCCGCTTTAAGATAAAGAACGCAAGGCCGGGACAGAGGGTTACATTCCAGTGCTGTGAATATATAGATGCAAACGGAAAGCTCTCCTATGCCAATATCTGCTTCTTCCCCGACGGATACGTTCAGAGAGACGTTTATATCTGTCGTGGCGGCGATGAGGAGGTCTTCGTTCCACTCTTTACCTACCACGGTTGCAGATACATATACGTTCACGGTATAGACGAGAAGGATGCCGTTCCCGAAACTCTTACCTTCCTCGTTATGAATTCCGACATCAAAAAAAGAGCACACTTTAATTGCTCGGATGAGATGACGAACAAAATATGGGAAGCGGCACAGAATTCGGATATATCGAACTTCCACTATTTCCCCACAGACTGTCCTCACAGAGAAAAGAATGGCTGGACGGGAGACGCTACGATGTCTGCCGAGCATATGATATTTACTCTTACGGTGGAAAAAAGCTGGAGAGAGTGGCTTCACAATATAAGAGCGGCGCAAAATGAAGAAGGAGCGCTTCCCGGCATTGTTCCGACTAGCGGCTGGGGCTTTGAATGGGGCAACGGACCCGGGTGGGACTCTGTTATATTCACTTTGCCCTATATGACGTATATTTACCGCGGTGATACCGATATTATAAAAGAAAACCGTCACGCAATGGTGCGTTATCTTGAATATGCTGCCTCAAAACGAGACAAGAGAGGTCTTGTATGCTACGGTCTTGGCGACTGGTCACCTATCGACGGAAGAGCCGGTGATTCGATAAATGCAAAGCCTTGCCTTACCAACAGTATTCTCGTTTACGATATGTGCGTAAAAGCAGAAAAAATGTTCAAGGCGATTGGTGACACCCTTAATGCTTCGTATGCCGCACAGTTTGGAAGAGAAATGAAGGCAGCTGTGCGTGGGAATCTCATTGATTTCAATACTATGACCGTCGATGGCTCCTGCCAGACGGCACAGGCTATGGCTATATATTATGGAATATTTGAGGGAGCGGAGATACCTGAAGCATCGAGAGTGCTGGTTCGTCTCGTTCACGAAATAGGCGATAATCTAGATGGCGGACTCCACGGACTTCGTGTCGTTTTGCACGTTCTTTCTTCGTGCGGTGAGAGCGAGCTTGCTTATCATATGATAACGAAGAGAGAGTTTCCCTCTTATGCTTACTATATTGACCTTGGTCTTACTACACTCCCCGAGCAGTTCAGAATGACGGTCGACTCTTGCGCATCGCTCAATCATCATGCGTACTGCGACGTTATTCACTGGTTTATGCGTCATATTCTCGGAATAAATGTAAATCCGAGAGGTGATAATGCAAATAATATAGTTATAAAGCCTGACTTTATTTCATCTCTTGACTTTGCCGAGGGCTATTACGATGCGCCTGCAGGCAGAGTAGAGGTAAGATGGGAGAGAGAGGGCGAGAATATAACCCTTGACGTTAAGAGCGATGAGGGCATAAGATGCGAGATAAAGCTGCCGCAGGGCTTTACGTTCGGCAGAGAGGAAAATTGGCATAATTACTATGAAGGTGGTAACGCAAAGCTCACGGTATATCCTCTGAGACCTCACTTCGGACTTAAGGCCGGCTCGTATATTTTTGACGGAACTTCTATTGATTAAAAAGGAATCATATAAAATGGCAAAACTGAAGATACTAAAGGTGGGGGACGAGACTTTACGCAAGGTCAGCCGCCCTGTAGAGACTATCACACCAAGAATATGCACTCTCCTTGATGATATGCTTGAAACGATGCATGAGGCTGACGGGGTGGGACTTGCCGCTCCTCAGATAGGAGTGCTTCGCAGAGTCGTTGTCATTGAGGTCGAGCCCGGAAAGCCGATAGAGCTTATCAACCCCCGTATAATCGCCCGTGCAGGTGAGCAGGAGGAGATAGAGGGATGCCTTTCGGTTCCCGGCAGAAGCGGAAAAACACGCCGCCCCATGCATGTGACCGTGAGAGCTATGAACCGTAACGGTGAAGAATTTGACGTAAGCGGAAGCGGACTTCTCGCAAGAGCATTCTGCCACGAGCTTGACCACCTTGACGGTAAGCTTTATATTGATGAAGCTATCGAAATGTACGATTAAAGGAAAGACCGAAAATGAAGATACTTTTTATGGGAACTCCCGATTTTGCGCTCTCGTCACTGCGTGCGCTTTGCGAGGCGGGAGAAAACGTGGTTGGCGTCGTAACGCAGACCGATAAGCCAAAGGGCAGGGGATATGAGCTTACGCCACCGCCCGTCAAGGTCTATGCGACCGAGCGTGGAATACCCGTTTACCAGCCGAAGACGTTGAGAGACGACGCCTTTGACTCTCTTTTGCGTGAAATAGACCCCGATATGATAATTGTTGTTGCATTTGGCAAGATACTGCCCGAAAACGTTATAAATTATCCAAAATACGGCTGTATCAACGTGCATGGCTCACTTCTCCCGAAATACCGTGGTGCTGCGCCTATGCAGAGAGCAATAATCGACGGCGAAAAGGTTACGGGCATTACCACTATGTATATGGACGCAGGTCTTGATACGGGTGATATGATACAAAAGCGAGAGGTGGAGATAGGTTCAGAGGATAACTTTGAGGATATCCACGATGCACTTGCCGAGTGCGGTGCAAAATTGCTTCTCGAAACTGTAAACCTGATAAGGGAAGGCAGGGCAGAGCGCACAAAGCAGAACGATGCGGAAATGACGTACGCCGCTAAAATCGAAAAGAGCGACTGTCTCATAGATTTTTCTCTTGATGCACAGAGAGTCCACGACCTTATAAGAGGACTCTCGCCTATGCCTCTTGCATTTACCCATACTCCCGACGGTAAGATCCTCAAGGTTCTTAAAGCAAGAATTTCTTCTACAAAGAGTGATGCTCCCGCAGGTACTGTTATCTCGCTTGAGGGCGGGATCACCGTAAAATGCGGAGAGGGAGCTATCGAGCTTTTACGAGTTCTTCCCGAGGGAAAGGGGAGGATGGATGCCTCGGATTTTATCAGAGGAAGAAAGATCTCTCTTGGGGACATTCTATCTTGACACTTTAGCCTTTGACGAAAACAAGTCAAGAAAGGATTTTTAATAATTAAAATGCCATATTTTTATTTTGATTACACCTATCTGCTTCTTCTGCCGGCTCTCATATTTGCTCTTTGGGCACAGGCAAGAGTGCAGAGCTCTTATAATAAATATAATAAGGTAATGACTCGCTCGGGAATGACGGGTGCGGATGCGGCGAGAATGATACTCGACGCAAACGGACTTACCAACGTCCGTATAGAGCAGATAGCGGGCAACCTTACCGACCATTTCGACCCAAAGGCGAATGTAATAAGGCTCTCGAACGCAGTCTACGGCTCAAGAGGAGTTGCGGCACTTGGAGTTGCAGCACACGAGGCGGGACACGCCGTTCAGTATGCCGAAAATTATTCACCGATGAGGCTTCGTGCTTCAATAATCGGAATCACCAATATAGGCTCAAGACTTGCTCTGCCTATATTCCTTATAGGTCTGCTCTTTTCATACGAGCTTGCTCTTATAGGAATCGCACTTTTTTCACTTACCGCCGTTTTCCAGGCTGTTACTCTTCCAGTAGAGTTCAATGCAAGCCGTAGAGCACTCGAAGCACTTGACGGTTCTGGCAGACTTGACGACGATGAGTTGAAAGGTGCTAAAAAGGTGTTGACTGCCGCCGCACTTACCTACGTAGCGGCACTTGCGTCATCACTTGCACAGATACTTCGTCTGCTTATTATCGCAGGCGGCAGAAGACGTGACTGATTTTATATAAAGACTGCGAAAGGAGCGGCAAATGACTAAAGAAATGAATATCAGAAAAGTCGCTCTGGCCGTACTTGACAAAATATCTGCCGCAGGGCAGTATTCAAATATTGCACTTGACACCGCTATTGCGAGAAGTGGCGTGAGCGGCCCCGACAGAGCGTTGCTTACAGCTCTTGTCTACGGCACGGTTGAGAAAAGAATAACTCTTGACTATCTTATCGACAGCCTGTCCTCTTTGCCCCCCTCAAAGATAGAGCTTAGTGTTCGTAATATATTAAGGATGGGATTTTATCAGCTCATTTATCTTGACAGAGTGCCCGACCACGCAGCGATAAACGAGAGCGTTAACCTTACAGGCAAACGTCAGAAAGGCTTTGTAAATGCTCTTTTGCGCAATTTTACAAGAGGTGGCAGAAGTCTTCCCCTTCCCGAAAAGGAAGATGGAATAGGCAAATATCTTTCGGTTAAATATTCGGTATCCGAGGGAATCTGCGAGCGCTTTTGCACCGATTTCGGAGAGGAAAGAGCGGAAAAGCTGTTATCCTCGATGGATAATGAGCCGTATATAACCCTCCGTGTCAATACTCTTAAAATAACAAGAGATGAGCTTCTCGAAAGGTTCAGCTCTCTTGGCATTTCAGCGGAGAAGACTGAGCTGTCCGACTATGGCATAAGGCTGACGGAAAGGTATGCATATTCCGATATACCCTTTGAGGAAGATGGGCTTTGGTTCGTTCAGGACGAGGCATCGCAGCTCTGCTCAGCTGTGCTTGGCGCAAAGGCGGGCGAGACAGTTATCGACTCCTGCGCCTGTCCCGGAGGAAAGAGCTTTTCCGTCGCTATGTGTATGGAAAACGAGGGGCGACTTATGTCCTTTGATCTTCACGAAAACAAGCTCTCACTTATTGAACGGGGTGCTAAAAGGCTTGGAATAAATATAATCCGGACTGCAGCAAAGGATGGAAAGATATTTGATGATACTCTCACAGAGTGCGCTGACAGGATACTCTGCGACCTGCCCTGTTCGGGACTTGGAGTTATAGCGAAAAAACCTGATATAAGATACAAGAATATGGCGGATATTGAAAATCTGCCTGATATACAGATGGCAATAGCGGAAAATTCTCTGCGCTATCTAAAAAAAGACGGGGTGATGGTCTACTCGACCTGCACTATTCTGCCCGCAGAAAATGAAAATAACGTAAAGAGGCTGCTTGATTCACATGATGATATTGAAGCGGTTCCGTTCGAATACGGCGGAAAAACGGCGGGGAGCGGAATGCTCACGCTTTACCCCGACGAGCATGGAACCGACGGTTTCTTTATTGCAAAAATAAGAAAAAAGTAAAAAGGGAGGAGAGGACAGTATGACAAGTGAATATGAAAAGACAGATCTGCTGTCACTCTCACCGACAGAGCTTGAGAGCTTTTTTGTGGAAAAGCTCGGCGAGCCGAAATACAGAGCAAAGCAGATATTCCCTCTGCTTCACAGGGGCGTGCCTCTCTCTGAGATGACAAATCTCTCGAAGGCATTAAGAGAAAAGCTCTCGGAACAATGTGAGGACAGACTTCCTCGCATCGAGCGCAAGCTCGTTTCGGCACTTGATGGCACTGTAAAATATCTCTTTCGGCTACTCGACGGAAACTGTATAGAGACCGTCGTTATGAAATACAACCACGGCAATACCGTCTGCATATCCTCACAGGTGGGATGCCGAATGGGATGCAGATTTTGCGCTTCAACTATTGGCGGCAGGGTTCGTAACCTTGAGCCTTCAGAGCTTATAGGCCAGGTGATAATGGCGCAAAAGGACACGGGTGAGCGTATATCCAATATAGTTATGATGGGTATAGGTGAGCCGCTTGATAATTTTAATAACGTTGTAAAATTTCTGTCACTCGTAGGATGTGAGGAGGGACTCAATATCGGCTATCGCCATATATCTCTCTCTACCTGCGGTGTGGTAGATAAAATATATGAGCTTGCAAGGCTGGAGCTTCCGATAACGCTTTCCGTTTCACTTCATGCTCCGGATAACGAGACTCGTTCGGCGATAATGCCGATAAATAACAGGTGGGGAGTCGAAGAGCTTCTTCATGCCTGTCGGGATTATTACGGCAAGACAGGAAGAAGGATATCCTTTGAATATACGCTCATTTCGGGCAAAAATGATTCAAGAGAGAATGCGGAGAAGCTTGCGGCGGTGCTGAACAGTGCACTCCGCAAGGGAAAAGATTCGATGCCGATCCACGTGAATCTCATTCCCGTAAACGAGGTGAGGGAGACGGGATTTAAGCGCTCGGGAGGAGACGCTATAAAGGCGTTTGCCGCAGTGCTCGAATCAAAAGGAATAAGGGCGACCGTGAGACGAAAGCTCGGCTCTGACATAAACGCTTCCTGTGGACAGCTTCGTCGTGAGGCTTCGGGCGAGGCCATTAATAATTGAAACAAACCGTTCCCGAGATAAATCGGGAGTACTTACGGAGGAAATATGATATACTTTGGTAAAACAGATATCGGTAAACTCAGAAAAGGAAATCAAGACAGCTTCGGCATATACGAGATAGCCGAAAATGCGCTGCTTCTTGCCGTTTGTGACGGTATGGGCGGTGCGGCAGGCGGAGATGAAGCAAGCCGAATTGCGCTTGAAGCATTTTACGGTGAGATAAAGGCCGTTTGCGAGCCCAGAATAAACGAGGGCAGCCTTGATGCTTCGGGTATAGATGTTAAGCTTATGCTCGGGAACGCCGTAGGCTGTGCAAACAGCGCCGTTCACAGCACTGCAAAGGAGAATGCGGAGCTTTCAGGTATGGGTACGACTCTCGTTGCACTCTTTATAGTCGACGGATCTGCTTATTCCGTAAACGTAGGCGACAGCCGTATGTATAAGATAAGCGGGGGAGAGATAGTGCAGGTCACTCGTGACCATTCATATGTTCAGTACCTTATAGATATGGGCAAGCTGACTCCCGAGGAGGCTAAAAACAGCACTAACCGCAATATTATTACAAGAGCTATCGGAACGGAAGAGAGCATAGAGGCGGATATCGAATTGGTAGAGCTTGGAGAGGACGATGGAGATACATATTTCCTGCTCTGCTCCGATGGGCTTTCCAATATGGTTCCCGATTCCGAGATAGCAAAGACGGTGTCCTCCGACGGCACTCCCGAGGATAAGGTGCTTTCTCTTATCTTCACCGCAAACGAGAACGGCGGTTCTGACAATATAACTGTCGTGATCCTGAAGAAATAAATCAAAAACGAGGAAATAACGAATGAATATGGAAGGTTATGAAAACTACGCCGGTCAGGTATTCGATAACAGATACCGAATACTTAAGACTATCGGCGTTGGCGGAATGGCCGTCGTTTTTGAGGCATACGATCTTCTCGAAAAGCGCACGGTCGCAGTTAAAATGCTGCGTGAGGATATAGCAAGAGATGAACAGCAGGTAAGAAGATTCGTTAACGAATCAAGGGCAGTTGCTATGCTCTCGCACCCCAATATTGTAAAGATATACAACATATCTGTAAAAAGCAACATAAAATTTATAGTCATGGAGTATATTGAGGGAATAACTCTCAAGGACTACATGACAAAGCGTGGAGTCCTTTCACTAAACGAGATAATAAGCTACACAGAGCAGATCCTTCACGCACTTGACCACGCACATGCAAAGGGAGTTGTGCACCGAGATATAAAACCGCAGAATATCATGCTTCTTAAAAACGGTGTTATCAAGGTGATGGACTTCGGTATTGCAAAGCTTCCGAATTCCGAGACTCTCACCCTTACCGATAAGGCTATCGGAACGGTATTTTATATAAGCCCCGAGCAGGCAGAGGGAAAGGCGAGCGACAGAAGAAGCGACCTTTACTCCCTCGGTGTAATGATGTACGAGATGTCCTGCGGCAAGCTTCCTTTCTATGATGAGAGCCCGATCTCGGTTGCACTTAAGCAGATAAAGGACGAGCCTACTCCCCCAAGAAATATAAATCCCTCTATTCCCCGCGGTCTTGAGCAGATCATCCTTTCCGCTATGGAAAAGGATCCCGACGTGCGTTTCCAGAGTGCCGCTCAGATGCTCCGTCAGCTTGCAAGGCTAAAAGCGGATCCCACAATAGTATTTAAGCCTAATCACAAGGTCGAGACTGCACATAAGAATGCGGAAAAGAAGAGAAAAGAGTCGGACAGACGCTCTTCAAGCTCGGGTGAACGCTCTATGTTCCCGATAATCTTCGGAGTGGTATCGGCATTCCTTGTCGTATTTGTAGTCAGCCTTATAGTTATCTTCTCCGCTTTCTTCTCGGGAGACTCCTCGGTTATTACTATAACCGTTCCTAACGTAGTGGGTTATACCTATACCACGCAGGATGCGGTGGGGCTCAGCTCTACCTATTATAAGGTAGAAATAGAGGAAAAATACGACGCAGATTCTCTGAAGGGACAGATACTTGAGCAGTATCCGACCTCGGGACAGAAGGTAAAGGTTTCAGCTAACAAGCAAAAGCAGACTGTAAGGCTTACCGTGAGCCTGGGTGCTGAGACTATCATACTCGAAAACTATGAAAATCAGTCGAGAAGAGACGTCGAGCTTGCACTAAAAAAGCTCGGTCTTAAGGTAAAGACGGAGACTATATACAGCGATACCGTTACGGGCGGTAAGGTCTGCTATACTTACCCTGCGGCAGGTGATGCGGCGGCGGTAGGCTCAACTGTTACCATCTACGTAAGCCTTGGCAAGGTCTCGGGTTCAAACGCTGTTGAGGTGCCTGATTTCAGAAATTATAACGAGACAGACGCAAGAAAGCTTGCGGCAGAGCTCTCTATAATTATTGCCGAAGTGGTATACGAGGAATCCGATAAGGAAGTGGGCAGAGTCATAGGACAGAGCCTTGTTCCCGGAACTAGCGTAACACCGAATTCCGAGATAGTTCTTACTGTCAGCGGAAAGCAGAATACCATCGGTGTCGGCAGATACGTTCCGAATATAACGGGACTTACCGTAATTCAGGCGGAAAATATCCTTTCACAGTACGGTCTCAGACTGGGAAAGCGCTCCGAGATGCCGAGTGATCTTGAGGAGGGACTTATTGTTGAACAATATCCGAGTCCGAGCACTCCTATTACAGCCGATATTACAAGAGTCGATTTTACCGTCAGCAACGGTGAATATGCTCCCGGTCACACCGAGGAATATCTCAATATCGACGGATTTATGGTGCCTAATATAGTGGGTATGACGCTTAAAAAGGCAAGAAAGCTTCTCGAGGAAAACGAGCTTGACCTTGGCGACGGATATACTGTCAGAAGCGATGCACCGTCCGGCACGATAGTGAGAATTTGGATAGCGTACGATTATAACGATAACCCGGTCGTCGATTATGAGATAAGCGGCTGACCAGACTAAAACGGTATAATTTATGGATAATAATGAAAGAAAACAGGGCCTTAGCGATATTGGTGAGGAGGTATTTGCAAGACGTGCAAATACCTCTCCGCTGAAAAACGCTATGCCCGGGAGTGAGGGGACTCCTGCTCAAAAAGCGGTGCCGCCAAGGAAGGAAATAGGCGAAAAAACGCCCCTGATCTCAAAAATAAAGGCTTTTATTGCCAAAATAAAAGAGAAAAATAAATATGGCGGCTTCAGACTGCCCGAAATAGCAAAAAAGACCGCCCTTATAGGATTTTCTGCGCTCTCTCTTGCGGCACTTCTTACCTGCACCTTTATAGGATATTCATATAGCGGTGACAGCATAAGGGTTCACAGTGAGCTGACCGAATCCTCACGCTCAAGCTCGAGAGCATACCGCATAGTTTACAGCGAAGCAGACCCTTGGGGAGCTGCCGCTGCGGCTACTCTCCGTGACTTGTTTTTTGAAAAGACAGGAGCATCGCTTAAGATAGTTACAGATGCTGAAAAGGTAGGCAGACACGAGATAAGAATAGGATATACCAACCGTGCGGGAGATAACTATCTCACCTCGGCATCGGCACTCGGTGCCGACGGTTATGCAATACTTATCCTGCCCGGTGATAACGTCAGCATCACAGCTTTCTCGGAGGCGGGAGCAAATGCTGCGGTAAAATATTTCGTTAGCTCTTACGTTGGCTCTTACAGAGCAGGAAATCTCATATTTGCAAACAAGATGAGCGTTTCGGTAGTAAGTCGAGGTGGCGATGAACCCAGCTCTATTCTTGGCAAAACCAAAGTGCCGCTCAGCTTTTCGGAGGAGGGCAAATTCAGAGCTCTTGTGCTCTCTGATGCAGATATAAATACGAGCACTATCGAGGCCATAGGCGTTATTTCCAATGCCGAGAAGCCTGATATCGTGATCTTTGCCGGAGATGTTTCGAGCGGTATATCAACAAAGGCAGAGCTTGAGAGATACGTTCAGACTCTTACTGCTCCCCTTGAATCAAGAAGGATACCCTGGACGGTTATCTTCGGAGAACAGGACACCGACGGCGGTCTTTCGGCAAGCGCACAGATGGAGGTTTATACGTCTTTTGCCCACTGCGTCGCAAAAAGTGATTTTTCATCTGACGGAACTGTGAGCTGCTTCCTTCCCATCTATAAATGGGGTGAGGACGGCGAGAGCGGTGATCCCGTATTTGGTATCTGGGGAATGGGACAGACTCCGATGCTATCCCTTACGGGAAGCGGAGCGTCGGGTGACGCCCTTCTTTCCTCTGACCGTGAGAGCGGGACTGATTACGGTTATGTTCCGTCGGCACATATAGCATTTTTCTCGGAGACTCAAGATATACTTGACAGAGCAGCCGGCGGAAGCCTTTCGTCAATAGTGGTGAGTCATACACCTGTTCCCGAATTTAAGATTATAGCTGAAAACGCCGAGGCAACCAAGATGACGGGAAGTATAGGAGAGCCGGTTTCAGCATCTCCGCTCAATTCCGGACTTTTCACAGCGCTCGTTGACGCAGGAAACGTGCTTGGGCTTTATAGCGGACACGATCATCTCAATGCCTTCTCGGGAATCTACTGCGGAATCGAGCTTGGATACAGCGCAAGCATAGGATATGACGGCTACGGCTTTGGCGGTACCTTTGAGCTTAACAACCGTCTCAGAGGCGGCAGACTCATAGAGCTGACACTCTCACAGAGCGGCGAGATAACTTCCGCATCAAAAATGGTATATGCCGCCGATTACGGAATAGGCATAAACTAAGCGAGGTAATATGGAATACCGTACACACGGAAAAATAATAAAGGGAGTGGGTGGACTATATATAGTCCGTCTTCTTCCAGGTGAAGACCCGCTTGCAGGCACGCTTGCACCGAGCCGCGCGAGAGGAGTTTTCAGACATAATCACATAACTCCCGTCGTTGGAGACGAGGTTGAGGTGGTCTACACCGAAGCATCGTTTGATATGGTGGACGGCAAGGCCGTGCCCAAAGAGGACGGCAGAAACATAATGATATCGGGGATACTGCCGAGAAGAAATTCCCTTATTCGTCCGCCGGTCGCCAATATAGATGTGATGTTCGTATCAATGGCGGCGGCTTCACCCGCTCCTATCCCCGAAACTATTGACAAAATGCTATCTATCCTTGAGCATAGCGGTATAGAGCCTGTTGTGGTGGTGGAGAAGTGCGAGCTCGACCGTGAGAGAGCCGAGGAACTGAGGCAGGTATACACCCTTGCGGGATACAGGGTTTTTGTGCTGAGCTGCGTAACGGGTGAGGGTGTTGAAGAAATAAAAAAATTCGTACATGAGGAGCTTCGAGGTAAGACTGCGGCGTTTGCAGGTGCTTCGGGAGTCGGGAAATCCACTCTTATGAACGCTCTGTTCCCCAATTTACGCCTTGATACCTCGGATATCAGCAGAAAAATAGAAAGAGGTAGGCATACCACCCGCCACGTTGAGCTTTTTCCGATATCGGAGAATATAGAGGACGGATGTATTGCGGACACTCCCGGCTTCAGTATGCTTGATTTTGAGCGCTTTGACTTTTTTACAAAGGACGAGCTTCCTATGACTATGCGAGAGTTTGAGCCTTATATCGGACTATGCAGATATACGAAGTGCACTCACACAAAGGACGAGGGGTGTGCTGTTCTTGAGGCTGTGAGGGAGGGGAAAATAGCAAGATCCCGCCACGAGAGCTTTGTAGCTATGTATAACGTCCTTAAAGAGAAAAAATCCTGGGAGAAAAACTGACGAAAGGGTGCTTATCTTATGAAGGCTTTTATATACTGCGGCGGCGACGTGCTTGCTGAAAATATAACCGAGCATCCCGGTGCAGAAGACCTCTCTATTGCGGCAGACAGCGGCTATCTTAATGCCAGAGCGCTCGGTGCACGTGTTGACGTGCTTGTGGGTGACCTTGATTCACTCGGAAGTGCGGGAGTGCCGAGCGGAATAGAGCTTATAAAGCTCGAGTGCGAAAAGGATTTTACAGATACGCAGGCGGCGGTCGAGATAGCTATCGAGCGAGGAGCTGACGATATAGTCATTGTCGGAGGCATAGGCTCAAGGCTTGACCATACGTTATCAACCGTCTGTATTCTTGCCTACATGAAGAAAAGGGGCATATATTGCGTGATAACAAATGGGCAAAACAGAGTCCGCTATCTTGAAAATGACAGCCTTCTTCTTGCACGCTCGAACTTCAAATACCTTTCGCTTATCGCACTCGATAAGGTTTGCAGGGGAGTCTCGGTCGAGGGGTGCAAATATCCGCTGAAAAACGCAAAAATAATGAGAGAAAATCAGTTTGCAGTCTCAAACGAAATAGACGGCAACGCCGCACTTGTCTCTGTAAGACGAGGTGCGATGCTTGTTATAGAATCGAGAGATTAAAAAAGCATTTGGCTCACTTCCGTGAGCCAAATGCTTTATTTTTTCCTTGAAAAATGTTTCAAAATTGCGGCAAGGAATGCGGGGGGCTTAAGCACGTAGATTTTCATATGTAACCTCCTGTGAGTGGTTTCGGTCTGTTTGCAGTATATTCCTATACTGTCTTTACGGTTACAGAGAAAGGAAACAAAGAATTAACATTTTTGTATTCCAAAAACGGTTGCTATAAAGAGAAAAATGTGTTACAATATAAAATGAGAAATTGTTACCACCCGAAAGGAAAAAATATGAACGTAAAAGAGCTTATAAATGAGATAAATAACGGAAAGGCGGATGAAATGCTCATCGCCCTTTACGGCGAGAATGCGCTTGTAGGGCAAAGAGCACGCTATACTGAGGCGGCAGAGGAATTTGCACGTCGTTACGGCGCTGACCGAGACGTGTCGGCATATTCTGTTGCGGGAAGAACCGAGATATCGGGTAACCATACCGACCATAATCTCGGCAAGGTTATCGCCGGCTCTCTTGATCTTGATATAATTGCTGTCGCTTCTGCGAGAGAAGACAGCGTCGTCAGAGTTCACAGCCATGGCTTTGGTGAGTACACAGTAGACCTTTCGGTATACGATAGACCGATTCCCGAAAAATATAATACCTCCGAGTCTATAATTGCCGGAATGTGTGCGGGAATGAAGGAAAATGGTTATGAGATAGGCGGCTTTGACGCTTATACTACTTCAAACGTGCTTAAGGGTTCCGGAATATCATCCTCTGCTGCCTTTGAGGATATGATAGGCAATATTCTGAATCATATTTATAACGGGGGCAAGGTCGATAACGTAAAAATAGCGCAGATAGCGCAGTATGCGGAAAATGAATTTTTCGGCAAACCATGCGGACTTATGGACCAGGTGGCTTGCGCCGCAGGCGGTATTATCAGCATCGATTTTGCAGACCCGACCGCTCCTCTTATCGAGAAGGTAGATTTTGACCTTTCGAAAGCGGGCTACAACCTTTGCATCGTGAACACGGGCGGTAACCATGCAGACCTTGGCGAGGACTATGCTTCGGTCCCTTCCGAAATGAAGAGTGTGGCGGCGGCACTTGGCGGAAAGGTTTTACGGGAAATCAGCGAAAATGACGTTATAGAAAATATATCCTCCTTGCGTGAAAGCGTGGGGGACAGAGCGATAATGCGTGCGCTTCACTTTTTTGAAGAAAACAAGAGAGTAGATGTACTTAAGAGCGCACTTAAAGAGGGCGACCTTGAAAAATTCTTTGCGGGAATCCTCGAATCGGGACGCTCGAGCTTCTGCTATCTTCAGAATGTGTTTACTACTAAAAACGTGCATGAGCAGGGAATATCTCTCGCTCTTTGCCTCTCTGAAGGATACCTTAAAGACAAAAAAGCAGCTTTTAGAGTACACGGCGGCGGATTTGCGGGAACTATTCAGGCATTTGTCCCGTCAGAGTATGCAGAGGACTTCAAAAGATATATGGATGCGGCACTTGGCGAGGGCTCATGCCTTATACTCAGAATACGTCCGTATGGCGCAGTAAAGGTGATATAATGAAAAAGAAAAACAAGAAAAAAGGGGCGCAGTCGGTAGCAGTAATCGGCGAGGGAGCGCAGAAAAAATTTGATTTTGGGATGCTTCTCCTGCTCGTTTTAAATACAGCGGTTATCTTCGGCTTTTATAGGTATATGCTGTCAACCCCCTATTTTCTGCCCGTGCTTGTAATTTATATGGTAGCGTTTGCGGCATTTCTTCTTACCTATATTATCTATAACAGAGGCTTTACGAGAAACGGCGTGACGGTTGATATGCTTCCCGATAGCATGACAAATGAAGAAAAGGTGGACTTTATCGAGGATGCTGTGCGCCGCAAAAGAAAATCGAAGTGGATGCTCACGCTAATCTTTCCGTTTGTCTTTACATTCGGATTTGATGCGCTCTCGTGGATAATTCCCGAGAATATTATTTCTGTTTTTAAAGGTTAAAAATGAATTCTGTTTACACTTTATATTCCGGCTCGAGCGGAAACGCAGTATATTTTGATATTTCGGGACACCGTTTTCTTATTGATGCAGGCAAGAGCGCAAGAACGCTTTGCCGCTCACTTTCTGAGGTGGGCGCAGATATAGCCGATATTGAGGCGATATTTATAACGCACGAGCATGCCGACCATATAGGAGCACTTGAGGTGCTCACAAAAAAACATCATATTCCCGTTCACGTCTGCGGCCGCTCGGTGCAGAGGCTTCGCAGTCTCGGCGACGGGCTCTGCGGCTGTATTGTTGAGCATCCGCCGATATGTGAGATAGAGCTTGGGGATGTTACCGTTCGTTCGTTTGTCACACCTCACGACAGCATGGGAAGCGTTGGCTACAGAATAGAATATCCCGACGGTGAGGCAAGACGTTCGATAGGACTTGCGACGGATATAGGACATATTGACGATAGCATAAGAGCGGGACTTATCGGTTGTCGTGACGTGATAATAGAATCAAATCACGATATTGATATGCTTTTATGTGGGCCTTATCCCGAAGTGCTTAAAATGAGGATAATGTCAGGGAGAGGACACCTCTCAAACGGTGATTGCGCCGCTTTTGCCGCAGAGCTTTGCTCGGCTGGAACAAAAAACATACTTCTGGCACATTTAAGTGAGGAGAATAACGAGCCTTCGCTCGCCCTTTCCGAGACCGTTGCCGCCGTGGCGGACGATTCGGTACATATAGCGGTAGCGGACAGGGAAGCACCTGTGAGGCTCATTTGAAAAAAATGATAACTGTAAAATTTATCACGGTTGGAAATCTGAAAGAGGGATACCTAAGAGAAGCTGAAGCGGAATACGTAAAAAGACTCGGCGCATTCTGTCGTTTTGAAAATATTCAGCTAAAGGAAGTGAAGCTTCCGGATAACCCTTCGCAGAGTGAGATAGAAAACGCACTTCGCACCGAGGCAAAGGCAATACTTGACGCTATGTCGGGGAGGGCCTACAAGGTGGCGCTCTGCGTTGAGGGAAAGCAGCTTCCATCGGAAGGTTTTGCTTCACTTATAGAAAAGGCGAGCGGTGAGCACAGCGAGATATGCTTTGTGATAGGCTCGTCGCACGGACTTGACGAGAGCGTGAAGAGAGCGGCAAACATTCGTCTTTCCGTATCCGAGCTGACCTTTCCGCACCAGCTTATGCGGATAATACTTCTTGAAGCGGTTTACAGGGCTTTTAATATTATAAAGGGAACGAAATATCACAAATGAGAGGAGAACGGGTATGGAGAGACTCGGAAGCGTAGCAAAAAAAGCTATAATCATAGTACTTTTTGCACTTTTGTGTATTGTGGCTCTGCTTTATGGCATTGGCGTATTTGATTTCACGTTTATACCCCGTACTCTTCCCATTTCCGGCAAGGGAGCATCGATTATAGATACCTCCGATCTGCCCGATGACGATAAGCAGATGCAGGAGCAGATGTCAAACCTCGGCGTAGGTGACAATATCTCGGCCATAAATCCCGGATTTGATACCTCGTCTGATACCGAGCCTGTGGACACGGGCGATGAAGAAGAAATAAAGGTCCCGTACGGTGAAGAATTTTATCCTGCACTTGATGCAGTAAAGAAATACGGGTATCTTCTCTCAACCGATTCTTATAACAGAAAAAAGACTATGATTGCCGAGCTTACCTTTTCGAATCCTCTGACGAGAGACCAGGTAAAGGGTAAGGTGAATACAATAGTGGACGCACCTCTTCAGTATGAGGACGGCGGCGAGCGCTTCTACAATACGGAGGAGAGGGAAGAATACCTTTTTGCTGTTCAGCCCTATATGGGGTATATACTCATAAATGAAAGGCAAACGATAGAGATATATAGAAACAACGGTACGTACGTCACCTATTGTGACCGTTCGGAGCTGACACCTGCATACGTGCGTGACACAGATGGAAATCCGCTCTTTATAGACAGCGACGGAAATTACTATTGTTTTAATGAAGATAACCTCAAGGCGACAGTGGATAAGAACGCGCTTGAAACCGACAAAGGTCTTTATATAGACTCTCCTGCTGATTTTGGCGAGAGCGATAGTGAGCTTCAGATATACACAAGATACGAGTACGTTAATTTCAGGGACGAGCTAGATACTACCGATTACTATATACTGAGCTCGGTTGATGCAGACCTTGCTTATTATATACAAAAGCTGAATCCCACATATGCTACAAAGGTGGCAAAATATAATCCGAGATTTGCGGCAGCGCTTGAGGAGGCAAAGGAACAGATCTGGCGTGAGGAGAATCCCGAAACGGAAAATATCCTTACTGCCGAAACAGAGGAGCTTAAAGCTCCGGATACCGAGGACGTTTCTTCTGCCGATACGCAGATAGATACAGACACCGAGGTCTTTACGGGTGCGCCTGTAACAGAAGAGACCGAGCCTGTAACGGACACAGAGGTTCCCGAAACCGAAACGGATACTGAAACTGAAACCGAGACCGAAACCGAGACCGAAACCGAGACCGAACCCGAGACCGAAACCGAGACCGAAACCGAGACCGAAACCGAGACCGAGGAAGAGATAGAGAATCTTGACCCGAAGATGCTTGTGGTCAAGCGCAGACTGTATCTGCCGCGTTATGCCTACGGTGTAGCCGACGCTGATGCTTCCTCACTTGATTACAAGTACGCAAAGGCGTATAACTTCAGAGAGGGACTTGCGGCGGTAGTCGGTGACGACGGTATTCTCCGCTTTATAAACGAGGATGGGGAGATAGTTATCGACGGCGTCGGCACAAAAATGGTCACCGCAAGCCGATACATAACTACCGAGTACGCAGAACCGATCTGCCGTCATACCGAAAATTCAAAGGGATATCTCTACTTTGATAACGGTCTTGTCAGAGTTCGCAAGCTTGAAAGGGACTATACCTTTAGAAACCTTATATACTCCGACAGTGACGTGCTTTTATACAGCGACGGAAGTGAGTTTAAGATACCTCATGGCTTTACGCTCATCGCATACAGCGAAGGAGTACTCGTTCTGAAAGCCCAAAACGGCAAGTACGGATACTATCACAAGGACGGATATTGGATAGCACAGCCCGTTTATACCGAGATAAGACCCTTTACGGAGGGACTTGGAGTTATCGGCTTTGTCGGAGGAATGAAGGGTGTTATTGATATGGAGGGAAATATAGTCGTTCCGTTTGCATACGAGTATATCACCGCTCCGTCGAGCGGTATTCTGACGCTTTACAGCTACGAAAACGGATGGCGCATCCTTGTCAAAACGGCAAGATAAGAGAGATTGAAAATGAAAAAACTTGAACTTAAAGGGTTTAAGCTCGGGGAAACGGTCATTAAGCACGGACTTGTTCTTGCGCCTATGGCCGGAGCTACCGATTACGCTTTTCGTGAGGTCTGCCGTGACTGCGGAGCAGAGCTGACCGTCAGCGAGATGATATCGGCAAAGGCGCTCTGCTATGAGCAGCTTTGCAAGAAAAAGAACGCCCCCGAGCTTTCACGCACCGCACCTCTTGCGGCGGTGAGGGCAGAGGAGCTTCCGATGTCGGTCCAGCTTTTCGGCAGTGAACCCGAATTTATGGCAGAGGCAGCGGCACTTATTGAGAGCGGAGAGTATTTCGGATCAAAAAGCACCGCTAAACCCACGGCAATAGATATAAATATGGGTTGCCCCGTTGCGAAGGTCGTCGGAAACGGAGAGGGAAGCGCTCTTATGAAGGATATCGCCCTTGCGGGCAGAATAGTAAGAGCAATAACGGATAGAGTAAAGCTTCCTGTGACCGTAAAAATGCGTGCCGGCTGGGATAGAGACAGTATAAACGCCCCCGAGCTTGCAAGAGCTGTCGAGCAGAGCGGTGCGGCGATGATATGCGTCCACGGACGCACACGATCGCAGATGTATGAGCCGTCGGCCGACTATAACGTGATAGGAGAGGTAAAAAAAGCAGTCTCTGTGCCTGTTGTCGGCAACGGAGACATATACAGTGCTTCCGATGCTCTGCGGATGCTTGACGTATCGGGCTGTGACGGCGTTGCCGTTGGCAGAGGTGCACTTGGGAATCCGTGGATATTCAGCGAGCTTCTTGCGGTGGCAAAGGGTGAGGAGTTTCTTTCTCCCAATATAGGCGAGAGACTTCGGGTCGCTCTCGGGCAAGCAGTGCGTATGACAGAGGAAAAGGGCGAATATATAGCCGTAAGAGAGGCAAGAAAGCACGTTGCCTGGTATATAAAGGGCGTCAGGGGCGCGGCGGAGGCAAGAAACCGAATAAACAGTGCCGAGACGCTTTCTGACATTGAAAAAATAGCAAAAGAGATAGCAGAGCAGACCGAAGACTGACGTTGTACTTAAATAAAAGGAAAGGAGGAGCTATGGCGGAAGTACTTGAGGCCGTCGGCACCAAAAACGGCGAAGTGAGAGACAAAAAACTGCTTCAGTATGCCGAAAAGGTGAGAAAAGGCGGAAGAGAAAGTGAAAAAGCGTTTGAAAAATTCGTTTCAATATGTGAAAAAGGCGTTTATGAGCTTGCTTTGCAGATAAGCCGCAACCGTGAAGATGCGCTTGATATTACGCAGGATACCTTCGTCAAGCTCTGGCAACTCCTGTCAGGAGATTCTGACCTTTCCGAGGTGAGATCCTGGTATTCATATCTTCTTCGAATGACAAGAAACTGTGCTCTTGACTATTTGCGCAAGCAAAGCATAAGGCGCTATGATTCGCTCTCGACCGAGGACGAGGACGGAGAACGCAGGGATATGGAAGTTGCTGATGAGGACATTTCGTCAAACCCCGTGCTCGCATACGAGAGAGATGAACAGATAAAGGCCGTCAGAGAGGCGATAGAGTCGCTTGATGATGACCACAGGCAGATACTGATTCTCAGAGAAACGGAAGGATGCTCATATAAAGAGATAAGCGATATAATGGGCATAGAGATGGGTACGGTGAAAAGCAAAATATTCAGAGCGAGAAATCACGTAAAAGAATATCTTGAAAAGCGGAACATTTTTTAAAACCGTGCGTCTGGTATAATGAAAGAGAATCTGAAAGGGAACAGATATGATAGATAAAGAAGAAAAGATAGGAGCGGAATGTGAGCTTTTACGTGAAACTCTCTCGGCTTATCTTGACGGTGAGTGCGAGGAGCACGAGGCGCAAAAAATAAAAGCCCATATTGAGAGCTGTGCAGAGTGCAGAGCGCTTTATGAGCGTTTTTCCGAGATATCATATAATATAAATGATATGAAGACAACTGCACCTGCAGATCTTCATAGCTCGATAATGAAGGCGGTGGCAAACTCAAGAGCGGAAGAAAAGCCGAAGCAGAGCGTTTACATGCGAGTGCGTAAAATAAGCACATGGTGCGGAGCAGGAGTTGCGGCACTTATCTGCATAGCACTTCTCGGTGGCCCGCTTTTTAACACAATGAACGATATGGGCCTTACAGGCAAGAGCGTGGCAATGGAAGATGCCGACAGATCGCTTGATATCGCAGAAAATGACGGTGCGACAAATCTGTACAGCAACGTGCTCGATGATTCGTCAGTAGGTTTTATTTATTATTCGGATAAAGAGCTTTCAGACGGCGCCGAGGCGCCCACCGAGGCGGAAAAAGCGAAGGACTGTGTGGAGGAAGATTCCATTTTCACAAAAATACTGTGTGAAAATACAGCCGCTGACGATGAGTGTCAATTGATAGAGCTGCAAGAAATTGTGATAAAAGACGTTCTTCCACGCCGTGGAGTGTTAAAGGAAAGAAGATGATGTTTATGCGTCATCTTCTATTCTTTTTAGAGGGCTCATGAAGGAAATACAAAAAGTGTATCGAATAATGCAAAATTATGATTTGTGTTCATTTACTATTTTATTGTCTTGGAGTACAATGGAGTTGCTGGCGAACATTGTCGTGAGATTTTCAGTCAGCATTTCATAATTTTTTCCTTGGGCAGTTGTGCAAACAACTGCCCGCCTTTTTTATAATGTTTAACAAATTGTAAAAAAGTGAGAAAAACGAAAAAAATATCGACAAATATGTGCAAATGTGATAATATAATTTATACTATATAGCAATTTGTATTGTATGACCATGCATTTTACTGTTTCGATATGTGGAGTAAAATGCCGATACAACCATATGTAGCTTCAGAGATGTATATATGCACCAAATGTTGTATATATTTATTCTGAGCGAGCTACCGATTCGCTCCATCCGGAACAAAGGATGAAATTTAATTACTTGGATTCCCGCACGGCGCGTTATACAATGCGCCGTGCATTCCCCCTTTGAAAAAGTATCTATTCGAACTATAAACGTTCGATTAAATAAAAAAATTTATTATAAAGAAAGGAAAAAGTTATGAAACTTACTTTCAAGAAGGTACTTGTACTTCTCACAGTAATAAGCATGTTTGCAGTATGCTTGTTATGAGCGTAAGCGCAGTCGACCCGGACACTGCCGTATACACGGCAGATCAGACCGAGTGGACTATCGATACTGCAACAGGTATCGTAACAGTTAACGTTTCTGCTTCCAACACAAGCGGTGAAGCATTCCTTGATGACTATAATAACGGTGCTTGGAAGACATTCCTTGCAGATAACAAGGCTGTTATAACCGAGGTTCGTTTTGAAAATGTTGAAGGCAGAACAGATATTACTGTTCTTAAGGCAGGTATTCCGGGCCTCACAAATCTTACTAAGATCGTATATCCCGAGACTGTAACTAAGCCTATTGCAAGAAGCGCAGGCGGTTGGGCATATACATCTAACCCCAAGCTCAGGACTTTCGGTCCCGTAGGAACTGCTACAGGTACTTGCGACCTTTCTACAATAAGCATGTCTTATGCTGCTACTGATGCTACTCTTGGTTACCTGGGCACATCTTGGACTTACCAAAGCGGTTATGGTTATAGATTCGCATTTAACGGCGCTGCATTCACAAAGGTAATATTCCCTGAAAATGCAATTGCTGTTCCTCAGCAGATGTTCGGTAACAATACAAAGCTTACCGAGGTAGTATTCAACAATGCTATTGGCTACATCTATGCTAACGCATTCCTTGGATGCACAGGTCTTACCGACGTTAAGCTCTATGCTAACCCCTCTATTGATGCTACCGCATTCAGCGGATGCTCAAACCTCAACCTCCACGTAATCGAGGATAGCGCAGCTCATACTTCTGCTGATACAAACGGCACATACTTCGCAGTTTCGCTCGTTAAGTACGACGTAGAGACCAGCACAGCTCTCGATTCCAACGTTTACATGGCAGCATACGAGATCTGGGAGAAGGATGGCATTTACTTCGTAATCTACACTGATTATGAATTTAATGACACAACCTACGGTCAGAACGGTGAGACCAGCCTTTACAAGATGTGCAAGTTTGCAGTTGCTGCTAACGCAGAGCTTGCAGGCAATGCAATCATTAAGCCTATCATTGATAAGTTCACTGCTTAATGCAGAGAATTTAACTGATAGTTCTTACAGAATTTAATAACCCGAGGGGCTGTTGCAAACGCAACAGCCCCTTTTTTCTGTTTTTATTTACTATTGTAAAATCCGATAAACTATGATAAAATAATATCGGTGATTGAAATGAAAAGGATAATTTATTTTTTACTTATAATTGCGCTTTTGCTCTCCTCCTGCACAAATTCAGGTGTGCCGGGTGAGAGTGAGTCACTTTCCACGGAGAGAGACGTTTATCAGGGCGGTGAAACGGAGAGTGGCATATCAGAAAACAGTGAATTTGTGAGTGAGACGCTTTCTGCAGAGACCTTTCCGAGCGGCGGAGAAGTAATTTTAAGTGCGGAGGGTATTCTCGCATCTATGTCGGTCGAAGAAAAGGTCGGTCAGCTGTTCCTTGCCCGTAATCCGAAGACGGCTGAGGACGGCGTGGCTATGATAGAGGATCTTCACGTTGGCGGGGTGATATTTTTCGGTAGGGATTTCAAAAATTCCACTCCCGATGCCTTCAAAGAACTTATAAAGCTTTATAATGAGACTGCAAATCTGCCTATTCTGACTGCTGTTGACGAGGAGGGCGGAAGTGTTTGCCGTGCGAGCCTTTATAAGCCTTTCAGAGACGAAGAATTTGAAGCTCCTGCGATTATCTATGCCGAAGGAGGACTTGAGGCAGTTCTTAATGATGCAGCAGAGAAAAGCGAATTTCTACTCTCTCTCGGACTTAATTTTAACCTTGCGCCCGTTGCAGATATTTCTACCGACCCCGATGACTTTATTTTTGAGCGTTCACTCGGTCTTGGCAGGGATGAAACGTCGGAATTTGTATCATCCGTAGTTACGGTTATGTGTGAAAAGGGTATTTTATCGTCTCTTAAGCATTTCCCCGGCTATGGAAACAACGAGGATACGCACACGGGTATCGCTTATGACAAAAGAAGCCTTGATGAGATAAAAAACAACGATCTTGTGCCGTTTGAAGCCGGGATAGAGGCAGGTGCGCCCGTTGTTATGGTTTCCCACAATATAGTCGAATGTATTGATTCGGAGCGACCTGCGTCACTCTCGGAGAAGGCTGTTTCGCTGCTGCGTGATGAAATGGGATTTGAAGGGGTTATAATGACAGATGACCTCTCAATGGATGCGATAGGTGATTTTACAAGCGGTGCCGATGCGGCAGTCCTTGCTGTCATTGCCGGAGTTGACCTTCTTTGCTCCTCCGACGTCGAGGTGCAATACGAGGCGGTGCTCTCTGCTGTAAACGACGGCAGAATAAGCGAAGAAGGACTTAATGATTCTGTTCTACGCATACTTCGTATGAAGCTCCGATACGGTATCATCAAATAAAAAAGGCTGTTGCTTATGCAACAGCCTTTTGGCTTTTTATTCGGTTCTGAGTGCCACAACGGGGTCCTTTCTTGCCGCAATTCCGGCGGGGATAAGTCCCGCAACGAACGTGAGTACCATGCTGATGATAACAAGTATCACACCGCCTTCTGCGGGCAGCACGGCATTGAGGTTCGGGATGCCCGTAAGTGCGTGAAGTATAACGTTTATTATCATATTGAAGAAGAGTGTAACTCCTATTCCTATTGCGCCAGAGGTAAAGCCGACTATGAGCGTCTCTGCGTTGAACACACGTGAAATATCGCGTTTTGATGCGCCAATGGAACGGAGAATTCCTATCTCTTTCGTTCTCTCAAGAACCGAGATATAGGTGATGATACCTATCATTATCGATGAAACCACGAGAGAAATCGCAACGAAGGCTATAAGAACGTAGGATATTGCACTGATTATCGTCGTTATCGAGGACATAAGAAGTGCAACGTAGTCTGTGTAGCTTATTTCGTTTTCTTCTCCCGCATTTTCATTATATTCTGCGATAAGTTCAGCTATAACGTCCTTATCCTCAAACGTACGGGCAAAAATGTTTATTGCAGAGGGGTTTGATTTATCGACGTAGCCGAGTTTGCGGAGATTTTCTTCATATGTGGAATCTGAAACAGATGCGGGCATAAGGTTATCGTGAAGGAATGCGAGCTGTGCATCGGTGTATGCCGCTGCATCGAACTGTGATGCAAGCTGGTCCATTGTAAGCATCGAGAGCTGTGCTTTCACTCCCTCAGCGTACTGCTCCGTTATCTTGAGTGTCATCATCTGCGTAAGATAATTAGCCTTTTCCTCGTCGGAGAGATTGGCAACGTAGTCTGCGACAGAGGATTCGTCAACGCCCATTTGCATAGAGAATGCGGAGATGAGGGTAGCGTCCTGCTCCTCCTTGCTCATAGAGCCAAGTGCGCCCGCAAGCGCCTGCGAGAGATATTCCTCGCTCGGGAGCGATGCGAGAGCCATATAATAGGAAGCCTTTTCGGCTACGCTTGCTTTTTCGAGATGTTTTACAAATATCTCTGCCTTTTCGGTGTCGGTAAGCTCGGACTCACTGTCGAGAGGGAAGGGCAGTCCCGTGAGAACGTCGGTGTCGGGGGATGAAAGCTGACTCTTTACAAGCTCGCTCTGCTCTGCTATCTCAATTATTTTCTTTGTCAGTGCCGACGTATAGCCAAGTGAACCCTGAATCATGGCGCTTACTGCGTCCTCGCTTTGTCTTATGATACCTACGACCTTAAGGTCTATGTGGCTTGACTCGTTTCCGTATAGATAGTCAAGTCCGGCTTCACTTGCGGAAAGGTCAACGTAAATTCCGCTCTCCTGCTTCTGATATCTGTTGGCGGAGGGAATGAGTCTGAACGGACGCTCGCATATCTCGGCATAGCTCCAGCTTCCGAGTGAAGAAGTGTCTATCTGCTCACCGCTTGCCGCCTGCTCCATAGCTTTCATCATTTCATCAGACGTTTTGAGACCGAGAGCGTAAAGGGTCAGGTCTGTTATTTCGTTGTTTTCATTTACGACGAGCACTATCTCGTCGTAAGAGGTGGGCCATGAGCCGTAAATGACGTCGTACTGCTCCTTTATGGTGGAGTTTATAAGCTCACCGTCCTCACCCGAGAGCATTTCCTCCCAGACCTTCATTGCGCCGCCACTCATCATGGGATTGCTTTCCATGCCGCCCATCATGGGGGTTTCTTCCATGCTGCTCATCATTCCGGAGGATGCGGAATCCCCCGACTCTCCTCCAAAACCGTAGACCTTGGAGATGAGCTCCATAACGTCGCTCTTTACAACTTTTCCGCTCGGATCCTTTGTATATATGCTGAAATCAAGGTCATAGGAATACTGTACGGCAGATACACATGCATCAAAGCGCTCCTCGGTCTCAAGATATTCCTTAAAGAGCTTCAGATTGTTCTGATTTGTCTCAATGGAATTCAGCTTGTTCACAAGGTCGTACATTACCGCACTTGCGTAAATTCTGTCGGGGTCTCTTTCCTCGTGCTCGCCCGACGTGCTGTCCATCATAGCCATAACCAGCTCAGTCATATCTACTGTTTCCCGCTGAAGAAGTATCGGGTAGCTTGAGAGGGTGTCTTCCTGAACTCGGTCGATATATGCCTGAACTCCGGAGGATACCGAGAGGATAAGGGCGATGCCTATTATGCCTATCGACCCTGCAAAGCTGGTAAGGAAGGTACGTGTCTTTTTAGTCATAAGGTTATTGAGCGAGAGCGAAAGTGCGGTGAAGAAGGACATTGAAGCCTTTTTCTCTTTTTTCTTCTTTTTCTGCTCTTTTTTTGATAGGACCTCAATTGTCTCGCCGTGGTAGGGGTTAGAATCCTCTATAACGTTACCGTCAAGAAGCTTTACAGTTCTTGTAGCGTAGGTCTCGGCAAGCTCGGGGTTATGGGTCACCATAATTATGAGCTTATCCTTTGAGATCTCCTTGAGAATATCCATTATCTGAACGCTGGTTTGTGTATCGAGCGCACCCGTAGGCTCGTCGGCAAGGAGGATCTCGGGGTCATTTACAAGAGCTCTTGCAATAGCTACTCTCTGCATCTGACCTCCCGACATCTGATTCGGCTTCTTTGACAGCTGATCGCCGAGTCCTACTTTTTCGAGTGCCTCCTTTGCTCTTCTGCGTCTTTCGCTTCTTGAAACGCCCGAGAGAGTCAGCGCAAGCTCAACGTTCGAGAGAACCGACTGATGAGGAATGAGATTATAGCTCTGAAAAACGAAGCCTATTGAGTGATTTCGGTAATTATCCCAGTCGGAGGCAGTAAAATTTTTCGTGCTTTTACCGCTTATAACAAGGTCACCGCTTGTGTATCTGTCAAGTCCGCCGATGATGTTGAGAAGTGTAGTTTTTCCGCATCCCGAGGGACCGAGAATTGCGACGAATTCACTTTTTCTGAATTCGATATCGATTCCCTTGAGTGCCTCCACCTTTGTGTCGCCTGCGGGGTAATCCTTTACGATTTGTTTTAAG
>SVUB01000009.1 GCA_015063495.1 Oscillospiraceae bacterium | reverse complement strand
AATTTACCGGATAACAATGCTGTTTTAATATAAAGGGTTCCGTCTTGACTTTTTTCCGAAGTTACTGTATAATTGAAAAAACATTTTGGAGATATAAGATGGACGGTAATACTCCCAAAAAAGAAAAGATCTTCTCCCCCGAGAGCAATACCAGCGTTTGCTGGCTGCGTACTCCCGGCGAAAATCAGGTCTACGTATCGACCATAAGCTTTGTCGGCAAGCTTAATTCCAAGGGAATATACCATTACAGCTATATCACTGGTGTAAGGCCTGCCGTGTGGGTTGACGTTAGCAGATAATGATAATAAAAACGGTGTTGCGTTTGCAACACCGTTTTTTTATTCTAAATAAAGTGCATCGGTATTAAGAAAAGCGTTAGCCGCAAGCAGGCTGTCGGTGGGAATCATACGCTCGGCACCACACTTTTTGCATCTTACCTTTATTCCGTAATCCAGCACCTCGGCTTCATATTCACCCTCAGCGCTCTCGCATCGGCAGAATATCTTGCCCTCCTCCTCAAGATCCTTTATAACGAACATTATTATATCGTAGATCTGAGGGTCGGGGAGAATTTCCGATTCATCGGCGGCGTGAAGTGCTTCAAATCCGCCTTCTATGCCGCTTTTTTCAAGCATATCGAGCAGCTCCAGCTCTGTTTTTGAAAGCTCTGCCTTTACCCTGTTCATATCGCCCATAAAGCAGATATTTATATCGGAATAAGGGCAGGGGAGGAGAAAGACGTCCTTTTCAAAGAAAAGAGAGCTTGAAACGGTAAAATTGTGAGGCGAAGGACAGAGCATACAGGGAACGGAGATGCGCACCTTATCCTCTTTTCCGAAATCTATCGACATTTCGCTTTTTCCGCATTCGCATTTGAGCTTTATCATATCTGCGCCGATATTAAAAGGACTGACGGCGCTTATAACTCCGCTTCCGCAATGCGGACAGCGGTATGCTACGGTTGTTTTCTTCGGTTCAAGTATCATCCTATTAAGACCTCACTGTTTTTTAACATTATATGGAGCGCTTTTTATAAAGGTTACGTTTTTAATTTCAAAGCGGCAGGGACGAGCCTTGCCGCTTTGTTTTTTATGTTTAGCCCTTAACGGACTTCATTGCGGATTTGTCTATCGTTACGGGATAGAGCTCTTCAAAGGCAGTATACTTGTCGCCTGTCTTCTGACCGATAACGGCTGTGCGGCACTCTGCGAGCCAAGCCGCATCGCCCTCACCTACGAAGTACATAACGTGATAGCCGTAAGAGGTCTCAACTATGCCGGTCTCACCCTCTGTGCGAGCGTCGTCAAATATCCAGTTCTCAAAGGCTTCTTCCATCTGTCCCTCGGGAACGTTTTCATAGAATACTGCGGAGTCGTATGTGTACTGCTCTGCAAGAGCCTCGAAGCTATCCTTTGTAGCGTCGCCTGCAAGGAACTCTGCAAGAACCTCGTCTGCCTTCTTCTTTGCAGCTTCCTTATCTGTAAATCCGTCGAAAGCAAGAAGAATGTGACCTGCGTTCTTTGTCTTGGCGTCATCCTTGCGAGGAGCACTTACCATGTAGTAAACTGCAACAGTATATGTTTCCTTTGCGTCGGCACTGCTTGAGGAGCTGCTCGAGCTCTCGGATTCCTCAGCCTTCTTTGCAGCGCTGTCTTCGGCAAATACCTTAACCTCGCCTGCCTGTCTTGCGTAAGCTGCTTCTGTGTTCTCAAATACCCAGTCGGATGCATCCTTCATAGATATCTGGCTTTTTGTGATGGTAGCAAATGCTGCGTCTGCCTGGTCCTCGGGACTCATAGCCTCGGGGTCACCGAGAGTTCCCTCAGCGGTTGCCTTATCGGTAAGATAAGCTGTGAGAGCGCTCTTGAACTCCTCTTCACTTGTAGCTGCGCCCATAGCGTCGAACTTAGCAAGGAACTCAGCTTTCTTTGCAGTCTTTTCGTCTTCTGTCAGGCCGCTTTCAAGGGTAAGTGTCTCTGTGTACTTGAGAACGTCAGCAACTGTGTACTGATCGGAGTTCTTCTTGTAATAAGCCTCGATCTCATCGTCTGTGAGAGTATCCTTTGTCTCGTCGTAGATCTTCTGCTCATACTTGTTAGCAAGCATGGAAAGCTCGTAGAAGGCACGAAGGTCCTTTTCATTTACGCCCTTGCCGTATGCAAGAGAGAGGTAGGAATTTACAGAATAGCCGGAAGCATTGGCAACGTCCTTCATTGCCTTGAGGTTTTCATCTATCTGGCTGTATTCTTCTTCGTCAAGCGTGATACCCTCAGCCTTTGCGGCCTCGGCATAAACGAGGTATGTTTCTACCTCGGTCTGTGCGCTCTCCTTGAAGTAGCCGTCCTGCATATAGGAAACAAGCTCCTCGCCGTAGGAGTTAATAAAGCCCTGCTTTACGGCACCTGCTGCATACTGCATCATTGTTCCCGTTACCTTGAAGTTTTCGGTCTGCATAACTGTCTTACCGCGAAGGATAATTCCGTTGCTATTCAGAACGTTGAGTACGAGTATACCTGCAAGGAGAACTATTATAAGGGTCGTAACGACGGGAGTTACCCATGCGTTGCCCTTCTTATTATTCTTCTTTTTCGCAGTAGTCTTCTGCGAGTTATCGATTTTTTCCTGAGCTCTTGCGAGCTTAGCTCTTTGTCCTTTTCCCATTGTTTGAAACCGTCCTTGTTATTTTAGTTATTATTTTTGGGCGCTACTACCGACAGTGCGCCAGAATACCTATATATTATACCTTCTATATGTGTTCAATTTGTGAAGCGTTTTTGAACAGGAGCGAAAGTTTTTGATTTTTACCAAAATTATACGTTCATAATTACGGGAAGAACCATAGGTTTACGCTTCGTCTTCATATAGAGGTATTTTGAGAGCTCGTCTTTAACTCTGGTTTTGAGCTGCATACGGTCGTAGATCTCATTATTATCGAGGCAGTCGATTATAGCTTCCATAGCGAGGTTTCTTATCTCGTCCATAAGCTCCTCCGACTCTCTTACGTAAACGAATCCGCGAGATACGATATCGGGGCCTGAGAGAAGAAGTCTGTCCTCGGCATCAATTGAGGCAACGACTACTATAAGACCGTCCTGTGAAAGATGTCTGCGGTCACGCAGGACTATGTTTCCTACGTCTCCGACGCCAAGACCGTCAACGAGCACGTTGCCGGCAGGTACTGTGCCCGCCCATCTTGCGCCCTTTTTGTCTATTTCAAGCACCTTTCCTATCTCGGAGATGAAAATATGATTTGGATTCATTCCCATGGTGAGAGCTATCTCTCTGTTGGCGTTCAGGTGTCTGAATTCACCGTGTATCGGCATAAAATATTTCGGCTTTGTGAGAGCTTGCATAAGCTTGAGCTCCTCTCGGCATGCGTGGCCCGAAACGTGGACGGCAACTACTGCATCGTGAAGCACGCTGACGCCCTTTTTGGTCAGCTCGTTGATTATTCTGCCAACAAGCTTCTCGTTTCCGGGGATTGCACTTGATGAGAGGACTACGAGGTCGTTTGAGTCAAGCTTTACCTTATCGTGGTCGGAGAACGCCATTCTGTAAAGAGCCGACATAGGCTCGCCCTGGCTTCCTGTTGTTATAAGTGTAAGCTCCTCGGGCTTAAAACGTCTGATCTCGGATATATCTATGAGCACACCCTCGGGCACGGTCATATATCCGAGCTCGACAGCCGCGCTTACAATGTTTAGCATGCTTCTGCCCGTTACGGCGACCTTTCTTCCGTGCGAAGCGCTGATATCTATTATCTGCTGAACTCTGTGTACGTTTGAGGAGAAGGTTGCGATGACTATTCTCTTATCCTTATTTGTGGAGAAGATATATTCAAGGGATTTTCCGACCTCCTTTTCAGAGGGAGTAGAGCCTGCACGCTCGGCGTTCGTTGATTCGCAAAGGAGTGCAAGAACTCCCTTTTTGCCAAGCTCGCCAAGGCGGGTGATGTTCATTATCTCGCCGTCGATAGGAGTAAGATCGAGCTTAAAATCTCCCGTGTGGATAACGGTGCCGATAGGAGTGCCGATGGCAAGACAGCAAGCGTCCGCTATCGAGTGGTTTACGTGGATAAATTCAACGCTTATCTCGCCGACTCTGATAACGTCTCCCGCTTCTACACAGTTCAGACGAGGCTCGTTTGGAAGCTTGAATTCTTCAAGCTTGTTTTTTATGATTCCGAGCGTGAGCTTGGTGCCGTATATCGGGGGATTTATCGTGCGGAGCATATAAGGAATGGCGCCGATATGGTCCTCGTGACCGTGAGTGAGAAATACGCCCCTTATTCTGCTTTCATTCTTTTCAAGATAGCTCATATCGGGTATTACGAGGTCAACTCCCAGCATATCGTCGTCGGGGAAGCCGAGACCGCAGTCTACCACGATAAGGTCGTTTTCGTATTCTATGACGGTGAGATTTTTGCCGATCTCGTTAAGACCGCCAAGGGGTATTATACGGATCTTTCCGTTTGCTTTTTTTTGCATATAGTAATCCTTTCTGTTTTTTAACTGAGTTTATGTACGGACGCAGAAAAAACGTACTGCCTTATGGGCGGTACAAAGCTGCCCTCAGGGAAGGCTCAACCCCACGTCCACGTGAGCATCCCGGAGAAGCTGTAATTTAATTTTGCCGCACGGCACACTCACAGGTGCATATGCGTAAAAAAATATATCGTTTACCCTATATAGAAGGGCTGCGTACATTAGTTAACCTAATTATTATATCACTTTTACCTTAATTTGTCAAGAGATAGCAAGGGTAAGCAGTATAAATGCGGCGCCTAGCAGGACTCCTGCGGTGAAAAAGAGAGTATAGCGGAGAGCATAGTAGCCGGCAGGGCGTGACGGGCGTGAAAAACGGTTTTCCTCAAGTATTCTGTTCGCCTCGAATAGCATAGCGGCATTTTCCTCCGCCGAATAGCATCGACCGCCGCCCCTTCTGTCTTTTTCATTGCTTTTTAATATAAAATAAGCCTCGTCAAATATCTCACTGCCCGTACCTCGCAGTACTATCATCTGTTTCTGGCATCCTTTAAGCATTCTTCCTCCGCCTGCATTTTTAGCTTTTTTACTATTGTTTTGCAGCAATAGGAGCTGTTATTCAGGATTTGCTTCAGCCTCTCCAAAAAATTCTTGAGAGAAAACACGCAAAGAATATGCAAAAGAGCATAACTGTAAAAGCCGCAGGAAAAGCGTAACGTGAACGCTTTACACCGACCGAGGAAAAATATATGCCTATAATGTAGACAATGGTATCGGAGCTGCCCATTATAACGGCGGCGCAGAATGAGGCAAGGCTGTCTGCACCATACGTGCTCATAAGCTCCGAGTATGCCGCCATCGATGCGCTTCCCGAAAATGGGCGGGTTATAAGAAGCGTGAGAAGCTCGGACGGGATGCCGAGAAGTGACGTTAATGGCTCGATCATTTTGCTGATATAATCAAGGACTCCCGATGCGGTAAGCATTTTTACACCGACGATTATCGCAATAAGTGACGGGAGCAGAGAGACTGCGCACGCAAGCCCCTCCTTTGCGCCCGACCTGAATGTGTCAAAGCTGACCTTTCGACAAAAAAGAAGCACAAGAGCCGTGATCCCGATAACGAGCGGTACCGAAAGCGCCGCCACTTTTTCGATAAGGACCGTCATCCCTTTTTGCCTTTTTTCATCCCGAGTGCCCGGGTTAGAATAAGCGCAAGAAAGGCGCAGGATAGCGAGCATATCCATATGGGAGCCACGACGGAGAAGGGAGAGGACGAGCCCGCCGAGCGGCGAAGAGCCAAAATGGTCGTCGGAAGAAGATTTGCCGAGGCGGTATTAAGCACGGCAAGGGTTATCATGTCTCTTGAGGCGCAGTCTGCCGCACCACCCTTTCTGACATGATCGGAATGCAGCTTTTTTATTGCCGAGAGTGCAAGAGGTGTTGCCGCATTGCCTATTCCGAGCAGGTTTGCTCCGATGCAGGCGCATATCTCCTCCTTTCCCTCGCCGCTCTTCTCTGCATCCGGAAAAAAGAGTCTGAATACGGGGGATATAAGTCTTGAGAAAAAACCGATTGCGCCTGCCCCCTGTAAAACCTTCATAACCCCGCACCAAAGGCTCATTATCCCACAGAGCGATATGGTGAGGGTGACGGCGGTTTCCGCACCGTCAAAAACCGCACCGCCAAGCTCCGCCATATTTCCGCTAAGAGAGGCAAAAAGTATTGAAATAAGACACATTATGCCAAATACCTTTCCAAGCATAGCATCTTCCTCCGTATTACGACTTTTTTCGACACAACATATCGTGTCTAAAGATAAAAATTCAACAATATAATGATTTTTTTGCCAAAAACTATTGACAGCGCAGGTGGGGGAGTGTATAATACAAATGACAATAAATGTAAATTATTGCAATAAATTGTAAAAAAGGAGATTATGTCTATGAAATCGACGGGAATAGTTCGTAAGATCGATGAGCTCGGAAGAATAGTTTTGCCTATGGAGATTAGAAAAACGCTTGATATTAAAGAAAAGGACGCAGTAGAGATATACACCGACGATGATAAGATAATTCTCATGAAATATCATCCCGCCTGCATCTTCTGCAACGATGCGGACGACGTTATATTCTTTGGTGGCAAGCGTATCTGCCGTGCCTGCATAGCAAAGCTCAAGGAGCAGCTTTAATTAAATCTATTACGCAGCCTATCCGAATATTACGCAAATAAAAAAACGACGTGCGCTTGGCACGTCGTTTTTTTATTTGAATAGCTTACCTATTTCCTCAAATATCTCAAGGATCTTGAATCTTATCTTATATTTGCCCGTAGCACCGTCGTTTTCTGTTTCCGTGATTATTCTGTATTGCTCGGGCGTGAGTCCTGCGGCAATAAAAGCGCCCTCAAGCTCGTTTTTCTTCTCATTTGCCGCACCGCCTGCCACAGAGAGACAGATAGGTGGAAAAAGCACGCACCACCAGTTCTTGCCCTCGGCTTCTCCTATTTTTATCTGAAGTGAAACGTACTCGCCGCCGGGGAAAGCAGAGCCCTCGTAAACTCTTGTGGGATAATATTCTTCTCCGAGAGAGATGCTGACGGAATAGTCCGAGCCGTTTTTGCGTAGCGTTTTCTCGGCGGTAAGGGAATATAAGTCGAGATTCTCGCTTATGACTGTGAGAGCTTCCTCTCTTGTGGTGCACCCTGCGAGCAGAGTATTTGTGAGTGCGATTATATCGTCCCTTACGAGAAGTTTTAGGTTCTGGTCCTCCTCGCTGTCGGAATTTGCGAGGACGTGGAGCCTTACGACGCTGTCGTATATCTCGTGCTCCCCGTGGATGGGAATCAGTCCTATTACAAGTGTAAGGGATACTGCTATAAGTAAAACCGTAAATGCTTTTTTCTCCATAAAATTACTTCCTTTCTGCTGTTATTTTTAACCCCGGGTGGTAATTTTATTCAGCGCCTTACATATTTGACATTTTTCGTTTAATAATGTATAATGATGACAGAATTTTATAAAGCCGTGCGGCATAGAGATTACAGGGGGTGAGAAAGTGAATCGGATAGGTATCGGTAAACTGAAGACGAGCATCGTTTGCTTTGTCCTTACACTTGCTTTTCTTCTTTCCTCTTGTTCTTCTGAGCCTTTGACACTGCACGGTATAGAGGCGCAGAGTCCTCTGTCACCTGAGAAGACGTCTCTCCCGACCGTCGGCCTTCTTAACCCCGATGCAGAGGTCAGAGGGGTGTGGATAGCAACCGTCGGCAATATCAATTACCCATCAAGAAAAGGTTTGTCAGAAAAAGAACTTAAAAAGGAGCTTGACGATATAATTGATAAGTGCTGTGAGCTTGGCCTCAACACCGTTTTCTTTCAGGTAAGACCTGCGGCGGACGCACTTTACCGTTCCGAGCTCTTTCCTACCTCGGAATATCTTTCGGGCAAGCAGGGAGAGGAAGCCGACGGTGGCTTTGACCCTCTTGCATATCTTATAAGGATCGCCCACGGCGAGAAGATAAACGTCCACGCCTGGGTAAATCCGCTCAGAGTAACCTACGGAAGCGCAAGATATCCTAAGACCGAGATATCTGCTCTTGCAAAGGAGCATATTGCCCGTAAAAATCCCGATTGGGTGATCCCTTATGCAGACGGTAAGCTGTATTTTGATGCGGGTAATCCCGAGGTGCGTGCATATATTGCCGACGGAGTGAGAGAGATAGTTAAAAACTACGCAGTCGACGGAGTTGTATTCGACGATTATTTTTATCCATATCCCGTAAGCGGAGCGACCTTTGATGATTCAGCATCCTTTGCCACATACGGCAAGGGTGAGCTTGGCGATTGGCGCAGGGAAAATATAAATTCTCTTGTAAAGGGTTGTTATGATGCTGTAAAGGGTGTTAATTCGGAGTGCCTTTTCGGAATTTCTCCCTTTGGAATATGGCAGAATGACGACGGAAAAAATAACGGAAGCGCAACGGCAGGACTTGAGGCTTACGAATCTCTTTATTGCGATGCTCTTGCGTGGGCAAAGGGCGGGTACGTTGATTATATATCCCCTCAGCTCTACTGGCGCTTTGACACGAGGGTAGCGCCCTATGCAGGGCTTTCCGATTGGTGGAATGCCGCACTTGACGGCACGGGCGTAAAGCTACTTATAAGCCATGCCGCATATATGTATGACGAATGGGAATCGCCCTCGGGCGAGCTCTCAGAGCAGATAGAGTATTCAAGAGGGGCACTCTGCTACAGAGGAAGCATTCTTTACGGCTTTGCGGCACTTGAAAAGAACTCCGCAGGGATCTGCGATGAGATAAGTGACGTTTTTTCAAGTGAGATAATTTATTCCGATTCCGTTACAAACTATAAAGACCTTATCCTTAACGGTATAGCCGACGGTATGGAGACAGGTGCTTCTTCACTTACCCTTAAGGGAGAATCCGACCCGACGGTTCCGCTTTCTATTGGTGGAGAGGGTGTAAACCGAGACAAGGACGGAGGCTTTGAGCTTGCTCTATCCCTTGCGCTCGGTGAAAACGAGATAGTCTTCTCTTACGGCAATGAAAAAATATCATTTACTGTTATAAGAATAGAATAAAAGACGCCTTTTGGGGCGTCTTTTGTTATAAACATTTCCCCTTTGGCATATAATGGTATATGAGACGAAAAAAGGGGGGCGGGATATGGCATCTACTGCTAATTGCGAGGTTTTAAGGCGAGGCGGCAGAGAGGTTATGCGTGTAAGCATTACCTTGCCCGACTTTGAGGGCGTATCCCCTAAAATTTCGGATTTTTACACGGCTCTTTCGGAAAAAGTAAAGAAGGGGGCGCTCTCGGAGCTTGGTGAGAGGGCAAAAAGCGAGTTTGACGGCGCTATGAGTGACGACAGTCGGAGACGGGCCTTTTTCAGACGCTATAATTACAGCTTTGAGTGCCGTCAAAGCTTTAAAAATGATAAATTTATCAGCTACGTGACAGATGTTTGCATAGAGCGCTCCGGTGTCACGCTTTTCTCTTTCAGAATAGGACATATATGGGATATGGATGAGCTGTCTCTTGTCTCCCCCCTGCGTGCACGCAGGTTGTTTTGTGAGGATAAGGGAAGGCTGTTTTTTGCCGACGGGGTATTCCTTTGCGATGGGAACGTTGTGTTTTATAAAAACGCAAAAAAAGAAAAGAGGTATGAGGAGATTTCACTAAAAAATAAACTGTTGTCAGAACAGACAAAATAATAAAAAACTATTGAAAAAATATATAAAACGTGATAAAATATAAAAAGATTGTATATCGTCTTTTGTCATTTCAAAATGAAAGGAAATCTCTGCTTTGCGGAGAGTTGGTGTTTAAGATGTCAAAGGAAGCGATTCGTGTAATAAAAGAGGCCGAGGAAAAGGCAAAAATAATAGTTGCAGAGGCCTCAGAAAACGCAAAAGCAATGGTAGCCGACGCCGAGAAAAAGGCGGAAAGACTTCGCACGGAAGCGGAGGAGAGCACGGCGGCAGAGCTTAAGAGAACGCTCTATGCAATGCGTGAAAAGACAGATGCGCTTATTGAAAAAAGCCTTCAGGATGCAAGGGCCGAGGCGGACGAGCTTATAGCAAAAGCCGACATAAAGAAGCTCTCGGCGGTAAAGAAGGTAATCTGGGAGATAATCGAAGCCTGATATTATAGAAAGGTATCGCAGATATGGCAGTAGTAAAAATGAAAAAACTTGCCGTCTTTGCCCACGAAAGGGATGCCGATGCACTGCTTCGCAGACTGATGAGACTGCGGTGCGTGGAGCTGAAGCGCTCGGATACGGGCGAGGGTGAGGACGAGCTTTCTCTCATACGTGATGACGGAAGATGTGCGGAGATAGAAAAAAATATATCCCGCATTACAGAGGCTCTTTCTGTGCTGTCAAAATACAGCACGAGAAAGAAAGGTCTGGGTAGCTCAAAAGTCTCGGTAAGACTCGATAAATTCCGCACCGACGGAAGCTACGCAAGGGCAAACGGTATAGTAAGCGAGACGCTTGATATAACCGGTCGTCTTTCGGCAATAAAAAATGAAGAAGCGAAGCAGACCTCGCTCCTTAAATCTCTCTCGGTCTGGAGAGGGTACGACCTTCCTCTTGACTTTGAGGGGACGGAGAGAACGGTAGTCGTGAACGTTACGCTTCCGACCTCTGTGACGGGTGCAAGGATAGACGATGCGCTCGGTGACACAGCGGCATGTGCCGTAAAGGTGGGCGAGGACAAATCGACCGCCTGCTATGCGCTCATATGCCACAAGGGAGAGGAAGACGAGGCGCAGAGAAAGCTCTCCGCACTTGGAATGCTTAAGGCTCCGCTTGACGGATTCGGCGGAACTGCGGCGCACTCATATTCGGTTACAAAGAAAAAGCTCGAGAAGCTTGAAGCAGAGAAAAATGCACTTGATGAGCGTCTGCGTGCACTCGCTTCGGACATAGAACTGCTCGAAATACTTTATGACGCCGAGGGAACGTCACTTGCGGCAGAGCGTGGCAAGGAAAACTTTGCCAAAACGGAGCTTTGCGTGCTCCTTTGTGGCTGGGTGCCCGAGAACGAGGAGAAGCGGGTATGCGCGGTGCTCTCAAAGTTCGGATGCGCTTATGAGATAGAAGAGCCGAATGAGGATGAAGAACCTCCCGTTCTCCTTAAAAACAATTTCTTTGCAACTACCTTTGAGTGGGTGCTCGGAATGTACTCTTATCCAAAGTACGGAACGTATGACCCGACATTTATAATGAGTATCTTCTACTTTATTATCTTTGGTCTTATGTTTGCAGACGTCGGATACGGATTTATTCTCACCGTGGCGGGCTTCGGAGCGATACTTCTCCTTAACCCCGGAAAGGGAATGAGGAATTTCCTTGCGATGTTCGGCTACTGCGGAATATCGTCAATGATAATGGGTGTGCTTTTCGGTGCATATTTTGGCAACCTGCCTCAGGTATTTTCAGAAAATATGCTCGGCGTAGAGGGTGCTTCGCTTAGTATGCAAACGGCGGTGCTCTTTGACCCGCTTAACGACCCGATGAGCTTTCTTATTATCTCTCTCGGAGTAGGTGCGGTGCATATGATTGCCGGTATGGCCGTGCAGTTCTACGTTCTTTGCAAAAAGGGACAAGCCGTAACCGCTCTTTGCGATATCGCAACCTGGTGGCTGACCTTCCTTGGCATAGGACTTGCGGTGCTCTTCCCTTGGGGCATATACGTAGCGATAGCGGGTGTGCTTTCGCTCATTCTGACTCAGGGCAGACACGAGAAGAGTATCATAATGAAGATAGCTAAGGGCGTTATGAGCCTCTACGGGTCGATAAACTATATCTCCGACCTGCTCTCGTATTCGAGAATACTTGCTCTCGGTCTTGCAGCCGGAGTTATCGCCCAGGTAATAAACGTTATGGGAACTATGGGTGGACCCAGCTTTGTAGGATTTATAATGATGGTGCTCGTATTCATAGTAGGACATCTGTTAAATCTTGCAATAAACGTGCTCGGTACCTTCGTTCACACGAGCAGACTTCAGTATATCGAATTTTTCGGAAAGTTCTATGAGGACGGCGGCAAGCCGTTTACTCCTGCAGTTCCTTCCGATAAATATACAACAGAACAATAATAAAAGGAGAAATTATTATGACATTCACTGAACTTTTAACACAGATATTCACAGGTAACAATCTTGCTCTTCTCGGCGCAGCCCTTGCGGTAATTCTTGCAGGTATGGGCAGTGCAAAGGGTGTTGGAATCGTTGGCGAGGCAGGCGCAGGCCTTCTCTCCGAGGACCCCTCTAAATTCGGTAAGGCACTTATCCTTCAGGCTCTTCCGGGTACTCAGGGTATCTATGGTCTTATCACGGCATTCATAATCATCCTTAAGCTCGGCCTTCTCACCGGAAGCCCTGCTGAGCTTACAGTGCCCCAGGGAGCATTTTTCCTTATGGTATCGCTTCCTATTGCAATAGTAGGTTATTTCTCCGCTATAAAGCAGGCAAGAGTTGCGGCTGCGGGCATCAATCTTATTGCTAAGCGCCCCGATGAAGTAGGTAAGGCTATCACAGCTTCTGCGCTTGTTGAAACATATGCGATCTTCGCACTTCTCGTTTCGCTTCTTCCTATCCTTTTCGTTCAGGTATAAGGAGTTACCGCAATGACGGGACTTGATAAAATAACCGAGAAGATAATAGCAGAGGCAAGAGCCGATGCGGCGGCAATAAACGACCGTGCTTCAAAGCAGTGCGCGGACATAATGTTTGCGGCATCAAGCGACGCAGAGCGAATAAAGGCTTCTCTTGAGGAGAGAGCGCAGAAAGAGGCGGAGAATATCATCGCCCGCGCAAAATCAAGTGTGGCGATGCAGAAGCGAAATCTTATCCTTGACGCAAAGAGTAAGGCTGTCGATTCTATATTTGAAACTGCCTACAAGGAGCTTCTTGCTCTGCCCGAGGAAAAATACTGTGAACTCGTCTCAAGGCTTGTTGCTGCGGCTATAACCGACGAGCTTGAGACGGAAAAAAACAATATTTCCCTCTACGGAGAGGAAAACGTTGATATTCCCGAAAAATACGAGCTTATTTTTAACGAATCCGATAAGAAAAAGCTGTCGGATGCTGTATTGAAGGGAACCGAGAGAATAGTTATCGGCAAAATAAGCCGTGAGGAGATATCAAAGCTCTCAATAGCAGAGGATACGGCGGATATCGACGGCGGAGTTATAGTCCGCCTTGGAAATATCGAGATAAACTGCTCTACCGAAGCTGTATTTGCGCTTGTCAGAGAGCGTATGGAGAGCGAGATATCGGAGATGCTCTTCTCGGAAGAAGAAAATAAATAAAGCCGAAAGGAGACGGGCAAATGGGAAAAAGGAATAATAAAGAGACCGAATATCTCTATGCCTCGGCAAGAGTAAGAGCTACCGAGAGCCGTCTCATCGGCGCAGATAAGCTCGAGGCGGCGATATCCTCAAAGGGGCTCGCTGAAACAGAGGCTCTGATAAGCTCTCTTGACATAGGAGAGGGCAAGACCGAGAGTGCGGATAAGCTTGGAGATGCACTTTCATCGGCGTACTCCTTTATAGGGGCTATATCCCCGGATGACAGCGTAGCTGCGTTTCTCAGATACGCATACGACTGTAACAATATAAAGGCGGCGCTTAAATGCTTTTTCAGAGGCATAGACCCCGGTGAAATGCTCTTTTCCTTTGGAACTGTATCAAAGGATGAGATAAAGGAGATGCCTGTAAAGGGTGATTTCTCCGCACTTCCTAAAAATATGAGCGAGGCGGCGTCGGAAGCGTTTGACGCCTATTCGGAGACCAAAAACCCCCAGCTTATAGACATAATTCTCGATAAAGCCTGCTTTCGTGATATGCTCTCTGCGGCAGAGGAAAGCGGAGAGGATTTTATAGTTTCTCTCACGAGAAAAAAGATAGACCTGGTCAATATAATGATGTGCGTAAGAACTGCCCGAATGGGCGGCGGCTTTGCCGAGAGAGAGGTGCTTCATTCTTCCCTGATCTCGGGCGGAGAGCTTGACGTGGAGACTCTTTTTGCATCAGAGAGCGAGGAGGATATAGCACTTATTCTCCGTGGCGGTGAGTATGACGGTGTTTCCGAGCTTATGCTCTCGGGAAGAGACGTAACGCTTGCCGAGCTTGAGTGTGCGTGCGACAACATCTATATGACTGCGGTAAAGAGAACAAAATATATCCCGTTCGGCGCAAGCGTGCTTTGTTCTTATCTGATTGCGGTGGAATATGAGATCAAAAACCTCAGAATAATCCACGCGGGAAAGCTTGCGGGACTTTCACCCGATAAAATAAGGGAGAGAGTGAGGCTAAGTTATGTATAAGATAGGAATAATCGGAGACAGAGACAGCGTTCTCGGCTTTATGGCGCTCGGCTTTACTGTTTTTGACGTGGAGAGCGCCGACGAGGCAAGGGCATGTCTGCGTGATGCCGCAAGGGGCGGTGATTTTGCGGTAATATTCGTTACCGAGAAGATCGCAATGCAGATAGAGGACGAGATAGATAAATATAAGGATATGCCGATGCCTGCGATAGTAAGCGTTCCGGGAAGAGACGGTACTACCGGCTACGGAATGGAAAACATACGCACGGCGGCGCTTCGAGCGGTCGGCGCAGATATACTTTTCGGCGGAAAAGATTAACTTTTACTCAAATTCAGCTAACATAGAAAGGTTAAAGCTATGGAAGAGGTCAGAGGAAAAATACTGAAGGTCTCGGGCCCTCTCGTCGTTGCGGAGGGTATGAGAAAAGCCAATATGTTTGACGTGGTCAGAGTTGGCGAGAAGAGACTTATCGGTGAGATAATAGAAATGCACGGTGACAGAGCCTCGATTCAGGTTTACGAGGAGACTGCGGGTGTTGGACGAGGAGACGAGGTCGTCTCAACGGGCGAACCGCTCTCCGTCGAGCTCGGTCCCGGTCTTATTACCAATATTTACGACGGTATTCAGCGTCCGCTTGAGACGATACGCAAAAAGGTAGGCTCAAACCTCACAAGAGGTATCGACGAGCCCGCTCTTGCACGTGATAAGGTGTGGCACTTTGAGGCTGTTGCAAAGAACGGTGACGTCGTTGCCCCCGGTGACGTTCTCGGTTACGTCGAAGAGACCGAGGTCATTCGTCACAAGATAATGGTTGCGCCAAAGAAGGGCGGAACTCTGCTTTCTATTGCATCGGGTGATTTTAAGGTCACCGACGTAATAGGCAAGATAAAGCTTCCGGGCGGTGGAACCGAAAACGTTACTCTTATGCAGAAGTGGCCCGTGCGTGTAGCTCGTCCCTATGCGGAAAAGCTGCCTCCCGTCGAGCCTATGATAACAGGTCAGCGCTCTATCGATGCGCTTTTCCCAATCGCAAAGGGCGGAACTGCTTGTGTTCCGGGCCCCTTCGGAAGCGGAAAGACGGTAGTTCAGCATCAGCTCGCTAAATGGAGTGACGTTGACCTTGTAGTATACATCGGATGCGGAGAGCGTGGAAACGAGATGACTGACGTTCTTCGTGAATTCCCGGAGCTAACGGACCCGAGAACAGGCAAATCTCTTATGGAGAGAACGGTGCTTATAGCAAATACGTCTGATATGCCGGTTGCGGCTCGTGAGGCGTCTATCTATACGGGTATTACCATTGCGGAATATTACCGTGATATGGGTTACTCGGTCGCAGTTATTGCAGACTCCACATCCCGTTGGGCAGAGGCACTGCGTGAGATGTCGGGACGACTTGAGGAGATGCCGGGTGAGGAAGGCTACCCTGCGTATCTTACCTCCCGTCTTGCAGGCTTCTACGAGAGAGCGGGTAAGGTCGTTTGCCTTGGCTCTGACGGACGAGAGGGAGCACTTAGTGCCATCGGTGCAGTATCTCCGCAGGGCGGTGATATCTCAGAGCCCGTTACGCAGGCAACACTGCGTATAGTAAAGGTGTTCTGGGGACTTGATGCGTCCCTTGCTTACCGCCGTCACTTCCCGGCAATAAACTGGCTCAACTCCTATTCTCTCTACCGCGACCGCCTTTCGGGCTGGTGTGAGGAGAATATAGCAAAGGATTGGATGACTCTTACCGGCAGAAGCCTTAAAACGCTTCAGGAGGAGAGCGACCTTGACGAGATAGTTAAGCTTGTCGGCGTCGATGCACTCTCGCCTGACGACAGAATGACTCTTGAGGTCGCACGCTCGATAAGAGAGGACTTCCTCCAGCAGTATGCCTTTGATGACGTTGACGGTTACACACCGCTTGATAAGCAGTATGCCCTCCTTAAGCTCATCTTCTCCTATGAGGACAGAGCAAGAAAGGCGCTCACACAGGGCGTGGGTGCACAGACGCTCGCAGATCTTCCTGTAAGAGAAGCGATAGGCAGAGCAAAGGCAGTTCCCTACGAAAATTACAAGGCAGAATTTGAAAAGATAGAGGCAGAGCTTGCCGCAGAGATAGACAAAGCGGTAGCAGATGCTGCAAAAGAGCTTTAAGTAAGGAGGCCCGAAAATGATAAGAGAATACAGAACAATTGAAGAAGTAGCGGGTCCTCTTATGCTTGTAAAGCAGGTGGACGGCGTTAAATACGACGAGCTTGGCGAGATTGAGCTCCCAAGCGGAGAAGTAAGACGCTGCCGTGTACTTGAGGTAAACGGCAGAGACGTTCTCGTTCAGCTCTTTGAGAGCTCGGCAGGACTTAACCTTGCGGAGAGTAAGGTGCGTTTTTCAGGACACGGCGTTGAACTTCCCGTTTCGCAGAGCATGCTTGGCAGAGTATTTAACGGAATGGGCGAGCCTATCGACGGCGGTGCAAAGCTTATTCCCGAAAAATCGCTCGATATAAACGGTACGCCGATAAATCCTGCGGCACGTTACTACCCCTCTGAGTTTATCCAGACAGGTGTTTCGACGATCGACGGACTTAATACCCTCGTAAGAGGTCAGAAGCTCCCGATCTTCTCGGGCTCAGGTCTTCCCCACGCAAATCTTGCGGCACAGATAGCAAGACAGGCGAAGGTAAGAGGAACCGATTCGAAGTTTGCGGTCGTTTTTGCCGCTATCGGTATTACCTTCGAGGAGGCGGATTTCTTTATCTCCGATTTTAAGAAGACGGGCGCTATCGACAGAACGGTGCTCTTTATAAACCTTGCGTCGGATGCAGCTATCGAGCGTATCTCCACTCCGAGAATGGCACTTACTGCCGCAGAATATCTGGCGTTTGAGTGTGATATGCACGTTCTCGTTATCCTCACAGATATTACTAACTACGCAGAGGCATTGCGTGAGGTATCTGCGGCGCGTAAAGAGGTTCCCGGCAGACGAGGATATCCCGGTTATCTTTATACCGACCTTGCAACAATGTATGAGAGAGCGGGAAGAAAGATGGGAAGCGAGGGCTCTATCACTATGATCCCGATCCTTTCTATGCCCGAGGACGATAAGACTCATCCTATCCCCGACCTTACGGGTTACATCACAGAGGGACAGATAATCCTTTCCCGTGAGATGTACCGCAAGGGATATATGCCTCCCGTTGACGTTCTTCCGTCCCTTTCCCGTCTTAAGGACAAGGGTATAGGTGAGGGCAAGACGAGAGAGGACCACGCGGGAACGATGAACCAGCTCTTCTCAAGCTACGCAAGAGGAAGAGAAGCAAAGGAGCTTATGGTGGTTCTCGGTGAGGCTGCGCTGACTCCCACTGACCGTCTCTATGCAAAGTTTGCGGATGCCTTTGAGGCAGAGTATATAAATCAGGGCTTTTATGAGAACCGAACGATAGAGGAAACACTTGATCTTGGCTGGAAGCTCCTTTCCATACTTCCCAAGAGCGAGATGAAGCGTATAAAGCCGGAGCTTATCGACAAATATTGGGTAGGTAAGTAATAATCATCCTTATTTGAAAGGAGGGGTCTGTTTTCATGGCTGAAATAAGTGTTAATCCTACGAGAATGGAGATGAAAAAGCTCCAGGTAAGATACACTACTGCAAGACGAGGTCATAAACTGCTCAAGGATAAGCGCGACGAGCTTATGAGACAGTTCCTTGATATCGTCCGCGAGGATAAAGAGTTAAGAGAAAAGGTAGAGGAGCGTCTTGCGCTCTCGTACGGCAGCTTTTCGGTTGCGGCGGCAGTTAGCAGCCCGGAGATGCTCAGAGAAGCACTCATAATGCCCAAAAAAGAGGGAGAGCTTAACGTTTCCTATAAGAATCTTATGAGCGTCACCGTGCCCGAGTTTGATTACAGGACAACGGGCGAGGGCGGTATGAATTACGGTATGGCATTTACGTCGGGAGAGCTTGATGCTTCTGTCAGAGAGCTTGGCGAGATAATGAGCGACCTTGTGAGAATGGCACAGCTTGAGAAGACCGCACAGCTTCTTGCAGAGGAGATAGAAAAGACGAGAAGACGTGTAAATGCGCTCGAATACATCATGATGCCCCGTTACCTTGAGGGAATAAAGAAGATAAAGATGAAGCTCGAGGAAAACGAGAGAGGCAACCTGACCAGACTTATGAAGGTCAAGGATATGATGGTGAAGAAAACTCTCGAGGCAAAGCACGAGGATATCTTTACAGAAGATGAAAATTAAAAAAAAGTCTGCATTCTACCGAATGCAGACATTTTTTATATCCGACATTTTTTCATTATCTCGCTAAAGCTCTTTTTATCGACCTTTACAAGCCTTCTGTCGTAGGTTATCATGCCGTTTGTCTCGTCCTCGACGTCAGAGAGCTGTGTCAGCACCGCACCGCAAAGTCCCTTTTCTATCGCAGGGATTATCTCACGCTCGTAAAGATCTGTAAGCGCATCCTCAAGCTCTTTTGCGGAGCTTAATATTTTATATCCGTAGGTGTTGCCTGTATTGAACACGTGCCCCTCGGGAGAATAAGAATATCCTCCGAATTCAGATAAAACTATCGGCTTGTCGGATTTTTTTAGCTTAAAGGGCTTAAAATATACGTGTGGGCTTACAACGTCACTCGGTGCTCCGCTAAACCAACCCGATGCCGTGTCAATTACGTGATGCGGTACCATAGACTTTATTTTTTCGTACATTTTTGCGCTCTCAAACTGTCCCCAGCCCTCGTTGAATATCGTGAAGTAGCACACAGAGGGATGGTTTTTCAGCCTTGTAAGTGTCTCCTCGGCGCATCTCTCAAAGGCAGCTCTCGTTTCCTTATCTCTGTGAAGGAGCTTGTCGGGGAGCCTTTTTAAGCCTATCGTCGGAAGTGCAGTGTCTCGCAAAAATGAATACGAGCCGTTGTTTACCATATCCTGAAATACTATCATTCCCTCGCGGTCGCAGTAATAATAAAACGCTTCAGGCTCGACCTTTATATGCTTGCGCAGAGTGTTAAAGCCAAGCTCCTTCATAAGCCTTATATCGTCGAGATAACATTCGGGTGAGGCAGGAGTGGAGATGCCGTCGCTAAAGTACCCCTGGTCGAGAACACCGTTAAAGAAATAGGGCGCACCGTTAAGGCAAAGACGGGGAATACCGTCTATATTTTTAGTTTCTATGCTCCGCAGTGCGAAATAAGAGCTTATCTCGTCCTTACCTGCTCTGACCTTAAAATGATACAGGTGCGGATTTTCAGGCGACCAGAGAATGGGGGTGGACGGATCTATCCTTGCTTTGCCGTTACACAGCGGTATCTCCTCATCACCGAAAAATACTGCGCCCTCTTTTCTGCCGTCCGAAAGGGAAACGCTTATCTCTGCGTATTTTGTCGTTGTCTTTATCTCAACGTCCGTTATATAAGTCTCGGGGACGATTTCTATCCATACGGTCTGCCATATTCCCGAAAAGGGCGTGTACCACATTCCTCCTCGCTTTATGCACTGCTTTCCGTAAGGGAGCACCCTGCTTTTTAGAGTGTCCCGAACCTTTATTACAAGCTCGTTTTCGCTTTGGATGTTCTCGGTTATGTCAAAAGAGAAGGAAGAATAACCGCCTGTATGCTCACCGAGCCTTTTTCCGTTCAGAAAGACCTCTGCCTCCGAGTCTGCTGCGCCTATGTGAAGCAGTATCCTGCCGCCCGAGTGTAAAAATCCTTCGGGGAGAGAAAATTTGCGTTTATAGTAAAGAGCTTCTCCGCTTTCTATTAGTCTGTCTATGCCCGAGAGAAGCGATTCGGGCGGAAAAGGCACCAATATTTTTTCGTTATAAGTTTCCTTGCCACAGGAAAAGTCCCACTCTCCGTTAAGGCAGAAAAAAGAATCCCTTTCCATAAGCGGACGGGGATATATATTCCAAGGAGTCCCATTTTTGTCAAGAGCCTCTCCTGCCGGTGTATAAAGCTTTGCAAATACTTTATTTTTCATAGCCATACCTGCCTTCCATATATAATTATAATCCTTTTGTCCGCTTTTGTAAATACGTGACGCATTTTTTGAGGGTAAATTTTCGCAGAACATTTTTCAACATTTTTTGCACTTTTTCTTGTAATCTTATTGAAAAAACAATCAATATGTGGTATAATGAAAATTGTGTTAAATGATAAATCATTTAAGGAGAGCAGTCATGAAAATCGGCTTTGATAACGACAAATATCTTAAAATGCAGTCCGAGCATATCAGGGATAGAATTGCCAAATTCGGAGGCAAGCTCTATCTTGAGTTCGGAGGCAAGCTTTTTGACGATTATCACGCATCAAGAGTCCTGCCCGGCTTTAAGCCCGACAGTAAGCTCCAGATGCTTCTTCAGCTTAAGGACAAAGCAGAGGTCGTTATCACGATAAATGCCTGCGATATAGAAAAGAACAAGGTCAGAGGCGACCTTGGAATAACCTACGACCTTGACGTGCTCCGTCTTATGGATGCTTTTAAGGAGGTCGGTCTTTACGTCGGAAGCGTTGTGCTCACAAGATTTGAGTCACAGCCTGCAGCCGTTGCCTTCAAGCAAAGACTTGAGGGGCAGGGAATAAAGGTCTACCGCCATTATACGATCGACGGTTACCCCTCCGATATTGAAAAAATAGTCAGCGAGGATGGCTTTGGCAGAAACGAATATATAGAGACCTCACGTGAGCTTGTTATCGTAACGGCTCCCGGCCCCGGAAGCGGAAAGATGGCTACCTGCCTCTCGCAGCTCTATCACGAGAATAAGAGAGGTATAAAGGCGGGATACGCAAAGTTTGAGACTTTTCCTATCTGGAATCTACCCCTTAAACACCCCGTTAATATAGCCTATGAGGCGGCAACCGCTGACCTTAACGACGTCAATATGATAGACCCCTTCCACCTTGATGCCTACGGAGAGACGGCGGTAAATTACAACAGAGACGTCGAGATATTCCCCGTGCTTTCATCTATGCTCGAGCAGATACTCGGCTCCTCACCATATAAATCTCCCACAGATATGGGAGTTAATATGGCGGGCAACTGTATAATAGATGACGAGGTGACTTGCAAGGCTTCAAAACAAGAGGTCATAAGAAGATATTATACAGCTCTCTGTGATAGACTTAAGGATAACGCCGATAATGATACGATATACAAGATGGAGCTTCTTATGAAGCAGGCGGGTATATCCACAGAGGATCGCCCCGTTATCCGTGTAGCACTTGCAAAGGCAGAGGCAACGGGAGCACCTGCGGCTGCTATGGAGCTTCCCGACGGAACGATAATTACCGGAAAGACATCTCCGCTGCTTGGCGCGTCGTCCGCACTTATGCTCAACGTTCTTAAGCACCTTGCGGGTATTCCCGATGAGCTTGCCCTTATCTCCCATACGATAATCGAGCCTATCTCAAGCCTTAAAATAGGCCATCTTGGCAATAGAAATCCGAGACTTCATATAGACGAGCTTCTTATAGCGCTCTCCATATGCGCTGTGACCTCGCCCAATGCAGAGCTTGCGATGAAGCAGCTCGATAAGCTGCGTGGTTGCGACGCTCATTCGACCGTTATTCTTGCAGAGGATGACGTCAAGACCTTCAAAAAGCTTGGTGTAAACCTTACCTGCGAGCCGAGGTATCAGAAGAAGCGCCTATATAATAAATAAAGCCGCAAGGCTATAAAATAATTAAAAACAATGGAGGCTTAACATGAAAAAAAGCACGTTTTTCAAGGATTTTAAGGAATTTATCGCAAAAGGCAACGTAGTCGATCTTGCAGTCGGTGTTGTTATCGGCGGCGCATTCAAGGACATTGTAAACGCCCTTGTAAACAACATAATCATGCCTCTTATCGGTCTTGTTACCGGCGGTGCAAGCGTTGCTGATCTTAAGTGGGTAATTACAGCGGCTGAGCTTGATGCGGAAGGAAACGTTCTCGTAGCTGAAAACGCACTTCTTTACGGTGCTTTCATCCAGACTATTATTGACTTCCTCATTATTGCACTCTGTATTTTCACCGTTCTTCGTGTGATGATGAAGCTCAAGTCTCTTACCGAGAAGAAGGAAGAGCCTGCTCCTGCTCCCGAGGCTCCCGCAGAACCCGTCGAGACTACCGACGATATACTTAAGGACATCAGAGAGCTTCTTAAGAAATAAAAACATATAAAAGCTCCGCACTGCTGTGCGGAGCTTTTTTTATTCCGAAACCTTTTTGACGTCGTAAGGCGTTGTTTGGTAAACGAAGTAGTTTAGCCAGTTGGAGTAGAGCAGGTTTGCGTGCGAGCGCCAGGTGACGAGCGGTTCCTTTGTATCGTCGTCATCGGGATAATAGTTTTTAGGCACGGAAATGGGAAGACCTGCGTTTTTATCACGCAGATATTCCTTCTCAAGCGTTCTCGGATCGTATTCCGAGTGGCCCGTAATAAATATCTGTCTTCCATTCTTTGAGGAGACGGCGTAAATACCTGCTTCCTCGGAGGAGGCGAGTATCTTAAGCTCGGGAACCTTTTCTATGTCCTCTCTAAGTACTGTTGTATGGCGTGAATGAGGAACGTTAAACACGTTATCAAATCCTCGCAGAAGAATTGAGCGCACGTAATCAGCCTTATGCGGAAATACTCCGAAAAGCTTTTCGGTCAGAGGCTGCTTATTTATTCCGTAGTGGTAATACAGACCTGCCTGAGCACCCCAACAAATGTGGAACGTGCTATGGACGTGAGTCTTTGACCACTCCATTATTTCGCAGAGCTCTTGCCAATAGTCCACCTCTTCAAACTCCATCTTCTCGACGGGTGCACCTGTTATCACCATACCGTCAAAATACTCTTCTTTGTAATCCGCAAAGGTGCGGTAGAAGGAGGTGAGGTGCTCCTCGGTCACGTTTTGTGATTTATGGGTTGCGGTGTGCATAAGATGAAGCTCCACCTGAAGTGGGGTATTACTGAGCAGACGAGAGAGCTGTGTCTCGGTATCTATCTTCGTCGGCATTAGGTTAAGAAGAAGGATCCTAAGCGGTCTGATATCCTGTTCAATTGCACGAGTCTCGGTCATAACGAATATATTTTCGTCTTCAAGCACCCTTCTCGCAGGCAATTCGTTAGGGATCTTTATAGGCATCTTTTTTACCTCTCAAGTGCGTTTTTAAGGTCTTCGATAAGGTCGTCTGCGCTTTCAAGGCCACAGGAGAGACGAACAAGCTCGGGGCGTACGCCTGCTGCAAGCAGCTCCTCGTCGTTCATCTGGCGATGAGTTGCGGAAGCGGGGTGGAGGCAGCAGCTTCTTGCGTCTGCTACGTGAGTTTCGATAGCGAAAATCTTAAGCTCCTTCATAAACGCCTCAGCAGCTTTTCTGCCGCCCTTGACACCAAAGCTTACAACTCCGCAAGAGCCGTTTGGCAGATATTTTTGTGCGAGATCATAATATTTATCGCCTTCAAGCGAAGGATAGCTTACCCAGTCGACTGCGGGATGGTTTTTAAGGAACTTTGCGACTGCGAGACCGTTCTCACAGTGGCGTGCCATACGGACGTGAAGGCTCTCAAGACCAAGATTTACAATAAATGCGCTCTGTGGAGCGGGAGACGAGCCGAAATCACGCATAAGCTGGGCAGTTGCTTTAACAATATATCCGGATTTGCCGAATTTTTCAGCGTAAACGATACCGTGATAGCTGTCATCGGGTGTGCAAAGACCCGGATATTTGTCGGCGTGTGCAAGCCAATCAAAGTTGCCGGAATCGACGATAGCACCGCCAACCTGTGCACCGTGGCCATCCATATATTTAGTCGTAGCGTGAGTTACTATATCCGCACCGAATTCAAAGGGACGGCAGTTTACGGGGGTTGCGAAGGTGTTGTCGATTATAAGCGGAACTCCGTGAGCGTGTGCCGCGTTTGCAAAGCGCTCAATATCAAGTACGGAGAGTGCGGGATTTGCGATAGTCTCGCCGAAAACTGCCTTTGTGTTAGGTCTGAACGCTGCTTCAAGCTCCTCGTCCGAGCAATCGGGGGAAACGAAGGTGAAGTCAATACCCATCTTTTTCATCGTTACTGAAAAGAGGTTAAACGTACCGCCGTAGATAGTAGAGGAGGAGATGATGTGGTCGCCTGCGTTTGCAATATTGAAGGTAGCAAAGAAGTTAGCCGCTTGCCCTGATGAGGTAAGCATTGCGGCAACACCGCCCTCAAGCTCGCATATCTTGTTTGCGACAAGGTCGCAGGTGGGGTTCTGAAGGCGTGAGTAGAAATATCCCGATGCCTCAAGATCAAAGAGCTTACCCATATCCTCGCTTGTATCATACTTAAAGGTAGTGCTCTGATATATCGGTATCTGACGGGGCTCACCGTTGCCGGGAGTGTAGCCGCCCTGCACGCATACTGTTTCAATTCTCTTGTTTGCCATAATATATATCTCCTATAATAAAAATCAGATTATTTTTTATAATTATACACCCTAACACTCTAAAAGTAAAGAGCTATTTAAATAAAAAACGGCGCGATGCGCCGTTTTTTATAAGTAAACCCCGCCGAGCCGTGTAAAGGGGAATTTGAAAACCCTGCCTATGCAAGGTGGTGTCCTCTCTTTTGCATTACTGCTTCCAACGTCCGCTTCAGCGCCGAGACAAGTCAATCGTGCGCAGGGCGGGAGGCCTGCAAACCGCAAAAGAAGTTTATCCGGACTCCAAATTCAAATTGTGGGTCTCAATTGCCCCAATATCACAAACTAAGCAGGAAAGATGCTTTTTTACGCGTCGTAGTCTACCTCGCCAAAGAAGGCGTCGTCAAAGAAGTCGGCAACTCTGTCAAACTCCTCGTCATCCTCGATAGAGGTAAGTATCTCGTCGCCGTTCTCATCGGATACGACCTCAAGAATGTCGTATTCTACCATCTGGTCGTTACCCTTCTTTGCGTCTGCATCCTCAACGGGAGTGATAGCTCTGTACTGCTTGCCCTCAAATTCAAAGGAAGCAAGAAGCTCGACCTCGAATTCGTTGCCGTCCTCGTCTGTGAGAGTATATGTTTCGGGAAGAGCATCAGCTATCTCTTCAAAATTCTTGTTATCTGCCATTTGTATGTCCTCCGTTTATTTTGTTAAATATATTGTATTATATTTTGTCCTGAAAGTCAACTGTTTTTTATCAGAAAAGCTGTCAAATTCAGATAGATGAGAGGCTTTCGGGAGAAAAATCAAGCACCGCCGACAAAATATAGTTGCTGACGAACATTCCTTTTGTCGTAAAGGAGTAATTTTCACCTGTTTTTTTAACAAATCCGCCCTCTATATATTCGTCAAGATACTGTCCGAACCGCTTGTGAAAATCGACACCGTATCTTTCTCTGAAGAGCGCTCCGTCAATGCCCTCGTCAAGCCTCATACGGAGCATAACGTATTCGTTCATACTCTCTTTTTTCTCTATCATACGGCTTTCGTCGATAATAGAAATACCTGCCTCGAGCACCTCAAGTCCGTCAATATAGGTCGAGGCATCACGGATGACAGAATATCTCTCGCCGCCAAAATACGAGTGAGCCGCCGCACCGATGCCGATATATTCCTCGCAGTTCCAGTATTTTAGGTTATGCCTTGAATACTTGCCGTCTTTTGCGAAATTGCTCATTTCATAGCGTTCGTAGCCGTGGCGTGAAAGAAATTCGACAGCCGTTTCATACATATCGTATTCTGTGTCGTCATCGGGCAGCATAAGCGTATCTCGCATAGCGAAAAACGGCGTACCCTCCTCTATTTTTAAGCAATAGAGTGAAATATGGTCGGGCTCAAGCTCGGCTACGTGCTCAAGAGTGCGGCGAAGGGATGAGATGGTCTGAGACGGAAGGCCGTACATAATATCAATGCTGATATTATCAAAGCCTGCGTCTCTTGCGCTCTTATAGGTTTCCCCAAACTCGGCAAAGGTATGTATCCTGCCAAGAGTGCTTAGCTCTTTATCGTTTGCACTTTGCATACCGATACTAAGGCGATTTATACCTGCCTTACGCATTGCCTTAAGATACTTATAATTTACCGTACCGGGATTGACTTCCATAGTTATCTCGGTATTTTTTTCGAGCTTAAAATTATGCTTTACCGAGTCAAGAAGCCTTGAAAGCTGACTCGCAGGGAGCATAGAGGGCGTACCGCCACCGAGATATACGGTATTTACCGTATGAGAGCGGCAGGACTCCGAAATATCCTCCATCTGGAGCATCATTGCGGAAACGTAATTTTCTATGAATTCCTCACTTTCGGGATTGAAGGAATAAAAGTCACAGTATGAGCATTTTTTTACGCAAAAGGGGATATGAAGATAAAGTCCGAGATTCTTTTTGACTTTCATTTTTTTACCTCCTTGCTCACCGTCAGTTCTCGTCGTCAAGACGAAGCACTGCCATAAATGCTTCAGGCGACACCTGAACGGAGCCGAGCTGACGCATCTTCTTCTTTCCTTCCTTCTGCTTTTCAAGCAGTTTTTTCTTTCTTGTGATATCACCGCCGTAGCACTTTGCAAGGACGTCCTTACGCAGTGCCTTAACAGTCTCTCTTGCAATAATTCTTGAGCCTATTGCCGCCTGTATCGGTATCTCAAAGAGCTGACGCGGTATATTTTCCTTAAGCTTTTCGGCAATACGTCTCGCTCTTGCATACGCTTTCTCCTCATGGACGATAAAGGAAAGAGCGTCCACTATCTCGCCGTTGAGCATAAAGTCGAGCTTTACGAGCTTTGAGGGAGCGTATTCCGAGAGCTCATAGTCAAGAGAAGCGTAGCCACGGCTGCGGCTCTTGAGTGCATCGAAAAAGTCGTAGATTATTTCATTGAGCGGCAGGTCATAGTGAAGCTCTACACGCTCTGTGTCGATATATTTCATATCAAGGAAGACGCCTCGTCTGTCCTGGCAGAGGTCCATAAGTCCACCCACGTACTCGGTCGGGGTAATAATGTTGGCCTTTACCATAGGCTCGTAAGCGGTCTCTATCTCGTCTACTGTCGGGAAGTTTGAGGGGTTGTCTATGCGTATCTTTTCTCCGCCACGTTTTGTTATCTCATAGATAACGCTGGGGGCGGTGGTAATAAGGTCGAGATTAAATTCTCTCTCAAGTCGCTCCTCGATTATCTCCATATGGAGAAGTCCCAAAAATCCGCAACGGAATCCGAAGCCGAGAGCGATTGACGTTTCCGGCTCGAACACAAGCGCCGCATCGTTGAGCTGGAGCTTTTCAAGAGCGTCACGAAGGTCTCCATATCTTGCGCCGTCTGCAGGGTAAATTCCTGCAAAAACCATAGGAAGAACGTTCTTAAATCCCTCGCAAGGCTTATCGGTCGGGTTGTCTACGTGGGTTACGGTATCGCCGACTTTCGTGTCACCGATAAATTTAATACTTGCGGTGATATATCCGACCATTCCTGCGGAGAGCTCGTCGCATTTTGAGAGGCCGAACGGCTCCATCGTGCCGACCTCGACTACGTCAAACTCCGCTCCCGTATTCATCAGCTTTATTTTTTCACCGGCGTGGAGCTTACCGTCCATAACTCTTACGTAAACCACAACTCCGAGATAACTGTCGTAATAAGAGTCGAAGATAAGGCATTTAAGAGGTGCATTCTCGTCGCCCTCGGGTGCAGGAATATCAGAAATTATCTTATCGAGAACGTCGCCTATATTAAGTCCTGTCTTTGCAGAAACCGCAGGGCAATCCTCGGCGGGAATACCGATAACGTCCTCTATCTCACCTCGTACTCTTTCAATGTCTGCGGAGGGAAGGTCTATCTTGTTTATAACGGGAACTATCTCCAGATCCGAGTCTGCGGCAAGATATGCGTTTGCAAGTGTCTGTGCCTCTATTCCTTGCGTTGCGTCAACGACGAGCAGTGCACCGTCGCAGGCGTTGAGAGAACGGGATACCTCGTAGTTAAAGTCGACGTGGCCGGGAGTGTCGATGAGGTTTAGCTCATACTTTTCTCCATCTTTTGCCGTGTAATCGAGCTTGACCGCACGGCTCTTGATGGTGATTCCTCTCTCCTTTTCAAGGTCCATATTGTCAAGGATTCGGTTCTCCATCTCTCGCTGTGTGACAGTCTCGGTATATTCGAGAATTCTGTCGGCAAGTGTGGATTTACCGTGGTCTATATGTGCAATTATCGAGAAATTGCGAATATGTTTTTGCTTTTCACTCTGCATATAAAGGCTATCTCCTGTTAGTTATACTTATATTATATTACATTTTTCGCTTTATTACAAGAGCTTTTTTATTTTTATATAGAGAGAATTAAAAGACCGCCCGCAGGCGGTCTTTTTATATTTGCTTATGAACGCTTTTGTATTCGTCGTAGTATTTGTAATAAGGGCAGTCGCCTCTCTTGCCCGAGAGGAATCTTATCATTTCGTCCTCGTCAAGTGACATTTTGCAGTAATAAGCATCAATATCCTCGTCATAATCGTAATACTCACATTCCTCACAGCTGCTCTGTCTCTTTTTTGTGCTTGGAAGCTTTGGATTTTCTCTCTCGCTTTTCGGCACGTAATGCGTTCGCATCTCGTCACTCATTTTTTTCGCTCCTTTCTGAAAACAAGGAGCTTACTTATGACGTAATTGAGTATTACCACGAGAACTGCCGCAGGTATCTTGACGATATATTCGCTAAAGCCCAGCTTGTCGTAAAGCACCCAGACGATAGCCTCTTGGAGAAGTAGAGTGAAAAGTCTGCTTCCCGCAAAGCTCGCAACTTCTAAAAATATTGAGAAAATGCCCTTCGTTTTGCTTTGAAAAACATAAATTTTATTGGTTACGTAGGCAAAAGTTACCGCCGCTACCCAAGCAATAGCGTGGATAACGTGGATGTTGATATTCGTGGGATAGAGCAGATAGGATACCGCAAAATCCACGGCGGTAGTTCCTACTCCGAAAACGAAATAGAGGATAAGCTCTTTATTTGTGAGAAGTCTTTTTATCTTTTGAAGCATATTATTCACCGAGCTTCCAGGTCGTTCCCTCACGTGAGTCCACGAGAGTAACGCCCTTTTCGGCAAGATAGTTTCTTATTCTGTCTGCCTCGGCAAAATTCTTTGCCTTCTTCGCCGCCGCACGCTCTTCTATGAGCTTTTCTACCTCTGCGGCGAGATCGGCATCGGCTGCGGGCGCTGTCGGAGCGCTGTTTTTAAGTGCTTCTGCGTGACCGATAAGATCAAGCGTGAGCACTTTATCAAAATCCTCTATGAGGGCAAGCTTTGTTGCGTCGTTTGCATCTGATTTAAGCACGTCGTAAAGTGCTGTTACCGCAAGAGAGGTGTTGATATCGTTATCAAGGGCATCGGTAAAGAGCTTTTTAAGCTCATTGAATTTATCTTCTTCGACCTCTCCCTCATTTTTGAGCTGCGCTATTCTTGCGACGAGCTTCTCGAATGCCTGTGCCGCATTATCAAGGTTTTCATAAGTGAAAACGAGAGATTTACGGTAATGTGAGCCAAGGCAGAAGAATCGGTAAGCCTTTGGGTCATATCCCTTTGATTCGAGCAGGGAAACGGTGAGAAATTCACCCTTTGACTTTGACATTTTTCCGCTATTCGTATTAAGGTGAAGCACGTGGAACCAATAGTTGCACCACTTGTGTCCGAAATAAGCCTCGGACTGCGCTATTTCATTTGTGTGGTGGGGGAATGCGTTATCAATACCGCCGCAGTGAATATCAAGAGTCTCGCCGAGATGCTTCATAGAGATGCAGGAGCATTCAATATGCCAGCCGGGGTATCCGACGCCCCAAGGCGAATCCCATTTAAGCGCCTGATCCTCAAATTTTGATTTTGTGAACCAAAGCACGAAATCGTTTTTGTTTTTCTTGTTATCGTCTGCCTCAACGCCCTCTCTTACACCGACCTCAAGGTCGTCCTCCTCAAAATTATTGAAAACGTAATACTGCGAGAGCTTTGAGGTGTCAAAATAGACGTTTCCGCCTGCAACGTATGCAAATCCCTTTTCGAGAAGTCCCTCGACCACCTTTATAAATTCGTCTATGCAGTTTGTTGCCGGCTCCACTACGTCGGGCGTCTTTATTCCAAGCTTTTCACAGTCGGCAAAGAATGCGTCAGTATAAAACTGAGCAATTTCCATAACGGTCTTGTGCTCTCTTTTTGCGCCCTTGACCATCTTATCCTCACCCTCGTCTGCATCCGAGGTCAGATGTCCTACGTCGGTGATGTTCATAACTCTCTTGACGTCATAGCCGATATAGCGGAGGTATTTTTCAAGGACGTCCTCCATTATATAGGTGCGGAGATTTCCGATATGGGCGAAGTGATATACCGTCGGGCCGCAGGTATACATTTTTACCTTGCCCGGCTCGTTCGGTACAAATTCTTCCTTTTTTCTTGTGAGTGAATTATAAAGTTGCATTTTATATATCTATCCTTTCGGGTGTCTTTTACTTCAGCTTTTCTTCAAGCTCTGCTATTTTTTCGCCAAGGCGCTTAAGCTCATTTGCAACGGGGTCGGGAATATGGATCTGGTCAAGGTCGTCTATCTTGACTCCTTCACGGCGCACCACCTTTGCAGGAATACCGACTGCGGTGCAGTTA
>SVUB01000084.1 GCA_015063495.1 Oscillospiraceae bacterium | reverse complement strand
GCCTGAGGTAAAGCCGCCCGAAGCTCCTCCAAGAGCCTTACCAAACGTTCCCGTTATAATATCAACCCTACCCATTACGCCGCAGTGCTCCGCAGTTCCCTTGCCGTGCGCTCCCATAAAGCCCGTTGCGTGACTATCGTCAACCATGACGAGAGCGCCGTACTCATCGGCAAGGTCACAGATGCTCTTAAGGTCGGCAACGATTCCGTCCATAGAGAACACTCCATCTGTTGCTATAAGCTTTATTCTCGCGTCCTTTGCCTCCTCAAGCTTTGCTCTGAGGTCAGCCATATCGTTATTTTTATAGCGGTAACGCGCCGCCTTACAAAGTCTTATTCCGTCTATTATGCTTGCATGGTTAAGCTCGTCGCTTATAACCGCATCCTCTGCGGTCAGCAGGGTTTCAAAAAGTCCGCCGTTCGCATCAAAGCAGGACGAATAGAGGATAGTATCCTCAGTGCCGAGAAACTCCGAAAGCTTTTCTTCAAGCCTTTTATGAAGGTCCTGAGTTCCGCATATAAATCTTACGGATGACATTCCGTAGCCGTATTTATCAAGTCCTGCCTTTGCCCCCCCAATTACCTCATCGTTGTCTTCAAGTCCAAGGTAATCGTTTGCACACATATTGACAGCCTGACTGCCGTCTGCAAGCCCTATTACCCCACTCTGCTTTGTCGTGATTATTCTCTCGTTTTTCTTAAGTCCTTCCTTCTCTATCGCATAGCAGGTCTCGGAAAAATATTTAAGCACTTCTTTTTTCATATTCTTGCCCTCTTTATGAATTTATATTTGTCCAGTCGAGGATTACCTTGCCTGCCTTGCCGCTATTCATTGCCTCAAAGCCCTTTTCATAATCTCTGACGTCCATTCTGTGTGTGATTATATTTGAAATGTCAAGGCCGCCCTGAAGCATAGCCGACATTTTATACCAGGTTTCGTGCATCTCTCTACCATAAATACCCTTTATTTTAAGTCCGTTAAATATAACCTTTGACCAGTCGATTTTAGCATCGCTTTTCAGTATGCCGAGCAATGCTATTCTGCCACCGTGCACCATGCTGTCTATCATAGAGTTAAGCGCGATTTCACTGCCTGACATCTCAAGCCCGACGTCAAATCCCTCCTTTATCATAAGGCTATCCATTACAGTGCCGAGAGATTCTCTTGCCGTGTTGACTGTGTTTTTGAGTCCGAGCTTTCTTGCCAGGGTGAGTCTGTCATCGTTTATATCGGTTATTACTACGTTTCGAGCGCCCGCAAACTGACACACGGCTCCCGCCATAATTCCTATAGGTCCTGCACCTGTAATCAGAACGTCCTCGCCAAGCACGTCAAACGAGAGCGCGGTATGCACCGCATTTCCAAACGGGTCGAAAATAGCATACATTTCCTCGCTTATTCCCTTTTCGCATCTGCGCACGTTTTCCGCAGGAATAACGAGATATTCCGCAAAGGCTCCGTCACGGTTTACACCTACTCCGACGGTTTCCTTACAGAGATGACCTTTTCCGGCAAGGCAGTTTCTGCATTTTCCGCAGACTATATGTCCCTCTCCCGAAACAAGCTCTCCTATCTTCCAGTTCTTTACGTTTTCGCCAATCTCGGCTATCTCTCCTACATATTCGTGGCCGATAACTCTCGGCGTTTTGATGGTTTTCTGTGACCACTCATCCCAGTTGTATATATGCAGGTCAGTACCGCAGATAGCCGTTTTTCTTATCTTTATTTTAACCTCGCCCGGACCCACCTTAGGCTCGGGTACGTCCATAAGCCAAAGTCCGCGCTCAGCAATCTTTTTTACCAGAGCTTTCATTGATTATTCTCCTTTACTACGCAAAAATTTTCAGTCGATTTTTTAAGCAAAGCTATAAACTTCTCCGTCATCTCGGAAATCTTTCTGTTATCATTGAGGATATATCCTATGATATAAACGTCAGATGAATCAAACGGAATGCTTACTATATCCCCTCTGTTAAGCGCAGAGGGCATAATTCCCGTGCCTACGGTGTACGCATCAGTCATAAGCAGAATGTTCATAAGCGTCGCTCTGTCACTTATCTCTATATGCTTTTCGGCATCAAAAAGGTCAAGCATTTCTTCTGCGAAGTAAGAGCTGTTATGCTCTCCCTGCTCATACGAAACGCAAGGATAGGTCTGAAGCTCGCGCACACTCACAAGCTTACTTGATGCGAGGGGATGGGTGCGTCTTACAAATACGTGGGGCGGTACCTCTATCAAGGTAGTAAAGGAAAGAGCTTTCTTGTTAAGATATCGCTTCATTATATCCGCCTCTGTTCTCTTTAAGGCTATAATTCCTATATCGCTCTTGCCTGTAATAACCTCTTGTATGACACTGTAGGTTTCTATTTCTTTTATGGAAAATTTGTAGCGAAGCGAAACGGTGCTTTTAAGAAAATTGCCGAAAATATCCGCCATAAAGTCATAATGCTGTGTAGCAATATGAAGCTTTTCTATATCCTTCTTACCTTTGTATCTTGTAGATATAAAGTCCTCGCCGTCAACTATCTTTGCCGCGTATCTTACAAACTCAGAGCCCTCCTCGGTAAGATATACTCCGTTACCCGAGCGCTCAAAGATTTTGATATCAAGCTCCGACTCAAGACTCTTTATACTAACCGAAAGGCTGGACTGAGCAACGAAAAGCTGCTTTGCCGCCTCACTGAACGAGCCCGTTTTAGCAATCTCAAGAACATATCTGCACTGCTGTATAGTCATAGTACCACCTCCGACGTTTAATGGAAATATGTGTTAGTATTATTATATCATACGCCTATTTTCCTTGCAAATACAAATAAACTATCACGCGCGTTCAAAAAATATAATATCACCCTTCGTCATAATACTTTACCCAAAAAAATAAAGGCAATATCTGAGAACCTCTGAGGTCAGATATTGCCTTTATACTTTTTATTTAAATTATATCATTTTCATAGGGTCGAGAATCTCGTTAAGCTTCTCTTCGCTCATTATGTTTTCTTCGAGAATCAGAGTTCTGACGCTCTTACCCTCGTGAAGAGCTCTCTTTGCAATACTAGCCGACTTGCTGTATCCGATATGCGGACAGAGAGCAGTGATAATACCTATGCTGTTCTCAACCTCATCGTGACATTTATCGACGTTTACGGTTATTCCTTCAACACATTCGCTCCTGAACGCATCGATTCCGTTTTTGAGAATGTCAAGCGACTCAAAAAGGCGGTAGAACATAACCGGCTCAAAGGCGTTCAGCTCAAGCTGTCCTGCCTCGGCAGAGAGTGTTATTGCCGTGTCGTTTCCTATGATGGCAAACGCCACCTGGCTCATTACCTCGGGCATAACGGGATTTATCTTTCCCGGCATTATGGAAGAACCGTTCTGCTTTGGCGGTATGTTTATTTCTTCAAATCCGGTTCTCGGTCCGGAGGACATAATGCGAATATCGCCCGCGATTTTAGAAAGCGTTACCGCCGCGGATTTGACTATTCCGGAAACGAATACGAAGGAATCAAGATTCTGCGTTGCATCTATAAGGTCATGCGCCTGGACTACGTCAAGACCCGTAACGGCTTTTATATTGGGCGTTACCCCTTTTATGTAATCGGGATGAGCGTTGATTCCCGTTCCAATAGCCGTTCCGCCCATATTTATCACGGACATCTCAGAGGCGGCAATATAAAATCTTCTCACATCACGCGCAAGAGCAGAGGCATAAGCTCCAAATACCTGTCCGAAGCTTACAGGAACTGCATCCTGCATTTCGGTACGTCCCATCTTGATAACATTTTCAAATTCACGAGCTTTTCTGAGAAAGGCATCCCTAAGCTCACAAAGAGATACTGTGGCTTCCTTTAAAAGCCTTATTGCAGCTATTCGTCCCGCACTCGGGATAACGTCGTTTGTGGACTGACCGCAGTTTACGTGGTCGTTAGGGTGAACGAGCTTATAATCGCCCTTATCTCCCCCAAGAAGCTCTATAGCTCGGTTTGCTATTACCTCGTTTGCATTCATGTTCGCGGACGTGGCGGCT
>SVUB01000083.1 GCA_015063495.1 Oscillospiraceae bacterium | reverse complement strand
GGCATTGCAAGACTTATAGCGCAGCCTAACTTCTGGCAGACGCTCGTAATGTTTGCAATATCCTTCGTTCTCTGCTATCTCGCGATAGTAAAAGGCTTTGAGCCTCTGCTTCTTTTGCCGATAGCTTTCGGTATGCTCCTTACAAACCTTCCCGGTGCGGGACTCTTTGATATGGAGCTCTTTATAAGCGACGATCCGAATTTTGAGTTCAGCGTTGCCACGGTTCTTCAGGAGGGCGGTCTTCTTGACCTGCTCTATCTCGGAGTTAAGCTCGGTATATATCCTTCGCTGATATTCATGGGCATTGGCGCAATGACAGACTTTTCTCCTCTTATCGCAAACCCCAAGAGCCTTATTATAGGTGCTGGTGCACAGCTCGGTGTTTTCGTGGCTTTTGCAGGGGCGATAATCTCCGGTCAGTTTGACCAGCTTGCCGCTGCCGCTATCGGTATCATCGGTGGAGCTGACGGTCCTACCGCTATTCTCGTTACAAAAACTCTTGCCCCGGCGCTTCTCGGTGCGATAGCTATTGCTGCATACAGCTATATGGCTCTTATACCTATGATCCAGCCTCCTTTTATGAGACTGCTTACCACAGAGAAGGAAAGAAAGATAAGAATGACGACGCTTCGTACGGTTTCGAAGACCGAGAAGATAATCTTCCCGATAGCCGTTACCGCAGTTGTGTGTCTGCTCGTTCCCGATGCAACTCCGCTTGTCGGATGCCTTATGTTCGGTAACCTGCTCAATGTATGCGGTGTAACCGACCGTCTTTCAAAGACGGCACAGAACGAGCTTATGAATATCGTAACGATATTCCTCGGTGTCACTGTCGGTGCGACCGCAAAGGCGGAGAATTTCCTGAGCTCCCAGACTCTGCTTATAATTGCACTTGGCCTTTGTGCATTTGCCGTTTCAACCGTTGGCGGTCTGCTTACAGCAAAGATAATGTGCTTCCTTACAAAGGGACAGATCAATCCTCTTATCGGCTCTGCAGGCGTTTCCGCCGTTCCTATGGCGGCTCGTGTTGCTAACCTTGAGGGTCAGAAAGCGGATCCCAGCAACTTCCTTCTCATGCACGCTATGGGACCGAACGTTGCAGGTGTTATAGGATCTGCAGTTTGCGCAGGTGTATTCCTTACCTGGTTTAATGGCTTTGCTTGATATTTGTCTACATAACTTTATATAGGAGATTATTATGGGAAAGGTAAAAATTACAGAAACAGTACTCAGAGACTCCCACCAGTCGCTCATCGCTACCCGTATGACGATGGATGAGATGCTCCCGGTACTTCATCAGCTTGATAAAATAGGATATCATTCACTTGAAGCATGGGGCGGTGCTACCTTCGACGCTTGTCTTCGTTTTCTTAATGAAGATCCGTGGCAGAGACTCCGCACTATCCGAGAGAACGTAAAAAATACAAAGCTTCAGATGCTTTTCCGCGGCCAGAATATTCTTGGATACCGTCATTATTCCGATGACGTGGTTGAATACTTTGTTCAGAAGTCGATCGCAAACGGAATTGATATTCTCAGAATTTTCGACGCACTTAACGATGCGAGAAACCTCAAAACTGCGATAAATGCAACTAAAAAAGAGGGCGGACACGTTCAGGCGGCAATCAGCTATACGACCGACCCCAAGGAAGCTGAAACAAAGTTCTATACTATAGAGTATTATACTCAGTATGCAAAGCAGCTTGAGGAAATGGGTGCAGATTCCATCTGTATCAAGGACATGGCAGGACTTCTGCTTCCTTACGATGCCTACGAGCTCGTAAAAGCTCTCAAGGAGACCGTAAAGGTTCCGATACAGCTCCATACCCACTATACTGCGGGCGTTGCTTCTATGACCGCTGTTAAGGCTATAGAGGCAGGTGTTGACGTTGTCGATACAGCTATCTCGCCTATGGCACAGGGTACTTCCCAGATGCCTACCGAATCTCTTGTAGCTGCACTTGCAGGAACAGAGTACGATACAGGACTTGATCTTAATGAGCTTAATGTGCTCACAAAGCACTTTACAGCTCTGCGTGAAAAATATCTTGCAGAGGGACTTATGGACCCAAAGGTTATGAAGGTCAACGTAAACGCACTTATCAACCAGGTTCCCGGCGGTATGCTTTCGAATCTCGTTTCTCAGCTCAAGCAGGCAGGAAAATCCGATATGCTTGATGCCGTTCTTGAGGAGATCCCGAGAGTAAGAGCAGATTCGGGTAACCCTCCGCTCGTTACTCCTTCCTCACAGATCGTCGGAACACAGGCTGTGTTCAACGTTCTCTTCGGTGAGCGCTATAAGAACGTAACCAAGGAGTTCAGAGCACTTATCAAGGGTGAATACGGTAAGACTCCCGTGGATCTCGATCCCGAGTTTGTTAAGAAGATCATCGGAGACGAGGAAAGAATCACCGCTCGTCCCGCAGACGCACTTGCGCCTGAGCTTGATACACTTCGTGAGAAGTGCGCTCAGTATCTTGAGCAGGATGAGGACGTTCTCTCTTATGCGCTCTTTGAGCAGGTGGCAGAGAAGTTCTTCGAGTACCGTAAGGCACATAAATATAATATCGACGCTTCAAATGCCGATAAAGAGCTTGGTATTCACAGTGTCTGATAAAAAGGCGTGCGACAAAGTTCGCACGCTTTTTTTGTGGAAAAATCGCTTGACATAGAATGTAAATAATTGTATAATTATAATACAAAAAGAGATCAAGTGAGGATTTTGTTATGAACCGTTATTATAAACTGCACGTTGCAGGTGTTGAGAGAGACCTTACCATATGCCCCGTTACTGAGGAGCTTTATATTGCGGGATTCCTTCTTACGGGCGATGCGTCACTTTCCGAGGCGTGTGCACGGGAGCTTTTGAAAAAAGCTCCCGAATATGATTACATACTTACTGCCGAAGCAAAGGGTATACCGCTTGCTCACGAGATGGCACGCCAGCACGGCGACGCTAAATACGTTGTAGCACGTAAGAAGGCAAAGGCGTATATGTCGGGCGTATTTGAGGTAGACGTCACTTCTATTACCACAAAGGGAGAGCAGAAGCTCTATCTTGATACGGTAGAGGCGGAAATGATGAAAGGGAAGAGGATCCTTATTGCCGACGACGTTATCTCTACCGGTGAATCTTTACGCGCACTTGAGGTGCTTGTAGAAAAGGCGGGCGGAAATATCGTCGGAAAGATGTTCGTACTTGCCGAGGGCGACGCCGCAGAGCGTGACGACGTTATATTCCTTGAGAAGCTTCCGCTCTTCGATAAAAACGGCAATATTCTTGCATAACAGAGAAATACCGGCTGGTTTTAGCCGGTATTTTTTATTATTATTCCCAAAAGTATTGACAAAGAGTTATAAATTATGTATAATGAATGCGTACTTATTTGAGAAAGGAGAAAAACACCTTAAAAATGGACGGAGACGGTTGTAATCCCGGAGATAGTAAGCCTCCCGATACTAATTGCATAATTTTGCGGCGGCATAGTCGTTGTCTTTTTGAATGGGAAAGACGGCTGTGTCTTTTTGTGTTGTCATAAAAAGACAAAATAAAACTAAAAAACATATGTAATTAAACGGAGGAAATATTTTGAATAACATAATAGTCATGCTACTGCTTCAGGTGGTGCTTATAGCACTTAATGCTATATTTGCCTGTGCTGAGATAGCGGTAATAAGCATGAACGATACAAAACTTGAAAAATTGTCGGAGCAGGGCGATAAGAGAGCAAAGCGCCTGAAAAAGCTCACGGTACAGCCCGCACGTTTTCTTGCTACCATACAGGTCGCAATAACCCTTTCGGGATTTCTTGCGAGTGCTTTTGCGGCAGATAACTTCGCATCCCCCCTTGTTGATTGGTTTATAAAGCTCGGCGCTCCCGAGGCTGCAAGAGCGAGTCTTAACAGCGCTTCGGTCGTGCTTATAACCATAGTTCTTTCATTCTTTACGCTTATATTCGGTGAGCTTGTTCCTAAGCGTGTTGCACAGCGTAAATCAGAAAAGCTTGCGCTTGGTATGGCTAGCCTTATATACTTCATCTCGAAG
>SVUB01000082.1 GCA_015063495.1 Oscillospiraceae bacterium | reverse complement strand
TGCGGCAAAGATGCTCCGTGAAAATAAGGTGTATTCCGAGATAGCAGAGCTTACAGGCCTCAGCACAGCTACAATAAGCCGTGTTAACCGTGCACTAAAGTACGGAAATGACGGGTATACGACCGTCTTTTCACGTCTTGAGGAGGAAGAAAATGACTGAAGGATACGATGTCATTGCCCGTGTTTATGATAAACTTAACGCAGAGATAGATTATAAGGCATGGGCGGATTTTGTAGAGAGTGCTTTTAATCGTTTTCTCCCCGAAAAGCCGTCGCTTGTGCTTGATCTTGCTTGCGGAACGGGAAGCATGACGACCGAGCTTGCCACTCGTGGATATGATATGATAGGCGTTGACGGTTCCGAGCAGATGCTCTCGATTGCATCGGAAAGAGCCTACGTGAACTTCGGTGAGGAGAACGAATATCGCTTGCCGATACTCTATCTTCTTCAGGATATGCGTTCATTTGAGCTTTACGGTACGGTTGGGGCGGTTGTGTGTTGCCTTGACAGTATAAATTACCTAATAGATGACGGTGACCTAAAAAAATGCTTTTCGACCGTTCATAATTATCTTGATCCCGACGGAGTTTTTCTGTTTGACGTAAACACTCCGCATAAATTTAAGAATATTTACGGTGATAACGCCTACATACTTGAAGATGAGGTCGACGGTGAGGGCGTTTTCTGCGGTTGGCAGAACAGCTTTGATGCAGAGAGCCGTATTTGCGAGTTCTCACTCACACTTTTCTCCGAGGATGAGGACGGAAGATATGTTCGTGAAGAAGAGACTCAAAGAGAGCGTATGTATGATATGGAGGAGCTAAAGGAAGCTCTTCTCAGCTGCGGCTTTGAGTGGCTTGGAGCGTTTGGTGGCTATGATTTTAAGAGTGCTGCCGAGAGTGACGAGCGTTGGTATATCGCCGCAAGAGCAATAAAGAAATAAGGAAGTAACAAAATGTCAGAAAAGGCTACGATACTCCGTGCTATGACAAGCGACGGAAGTGCAAGAATACATGTTATAAATTCTACTGCCATTGTTAATACGGCAATTGAAAAATTCCGCTCTACTCCGACTGCGAGTGCGGCTCTCGGTAGACTTCTTACCGCAACCTCACTTATGGGATGTATGCTTGGTAATAAGGACGATACCATATCTGTAACGGTGCAGGGAGACGGCCCTGCCGGCAAGCTTATAGCGGTTGGCGACTATTACGGAAACGTGCGTGGATATATTCAGAATCCCGACGTTGACGTGCCTAAAAAGCCGAACGGAAAGCTTGACGTCGGTGCGGCGGTCGGACGCGGTATGCTCAATATAGTAAGGGATATCGGCGGTGAGGAGCCTTACGTCGGCTCGACAGAGCTTGTCAGCGGTGAGATAGCAGAGGATATCGCTGCATATTATGCACACAGTGAGCAGGTACCGACTGTATGTGCACTCGGAGTGCTTGTTGATACCGATCTTTCCTGCAAGAGCGCAGGCGGAGTTATAGTACAGCTTCTTCCTTTTGCGGATAATAAGACGGTAGACCTTATAGAGCGTAATGCGGCGTCTCTTTCTAACGTCTCCAGACTCTTTGATAAGGGCCTGACGAATAAGGAGATAGCCGATATAGCACTTGCGGATATTCCTTTCGACGTTTTCGATGAGCTTGAGGTGGAATATAAGTGCACCTGTAGCAGAGAGCGAATGAAAAAGGCGCTTCTTTCGATAAAGGAGAATGAGATATACGATATGCTGCGAGAGCAGGTAGAGGAAGGAAAAGCGGAGGAACTTGAGATATTCTGCCGTTTTTGCAACTCTCACTACGTGTTTACAAAGGCAGAAATAGACAAGGCGTTTGGTAAATAATCTTTTTTTGTAATTTTTTTTGAAAAAAGTCAAAAAAAACGAAAAAGGGTATTGACAAACGAGTTTAATAGTGGTATAATATGTACCGTTGTCACGCAAAAACGTGCGACGGACATGGGAGCATAGCTCAGTTGGGAGAGCATCTGCCTTACAAGCAGAGGGTCATAGGTTCGAGCCCTATTGTTCCCACCATGTTTGGCCCGGTAGTTCAGTTGGTTAGAACGCTAGCCTGTCACGCTAGAGGTCAGGGGTTCGAGTCCCCTTCGGGTCGCCAAAAATGAGTCTTGGAAATATCCTTGGCTTATTTGCCTCTGTAGCTCAGTTGGTAGAGCAGAGGACTGAAAATCCTCGTGTCGTTGGTTCGATTCCGACCGGAGGCACCATTATCCGAGACAATGTCTCGGTCTGCGGATTTAGCTCATTTGGTAGAGCGCGACCTTGCCAAGGTCGAGGTGGCGGGTTCGAGCCCCGTAATCCGCTCCACAAAATGGGCACGATTATAAGTCGTGCCCAAAATATTCGGTGCCATGGCCAAGCGGTAAGGCAAAGGTCTGCAACACCTCTATCCCCAGTTCGATTCTGGGTGGCACCTCCAAAAAAAGAAGGACACATCAGTGTCCTTCTTTTTTTTGACGCTGCTCCCCAATCTAACTGCGCTCCGCACACCGAAGGTGTAGCGGATACGGTTCGCATTCGCCGCCCGAAGATCGACAAGCTCGCTTGTCAGGTGCAGGGCGTGCGAATATTCGCCAAGGGCGAAATTCTGGGTGGCACTCTTTACAAATTAGTAGAATTATGATATAATATGAAAAAATAAAGCCACTTAAAACGACTTCGAAGGAGATAAATATGTTTACTACCGAGCATTTTATTTGGATGGGTATTTCTATCGTTTTTATTGCGGTAATGATGTTTTTCGGTGTTAAAAAGAAATATTCACTGAAGTGTGCAGGGTACATAATGACAGTCATCTGCATTCTCAGCGAGACCTGCAAGATGATGAGTGAGATGATAGAGGGTTCAAAGGGCGGAATGGTACTTGACCCTCGCGCACTTCCTTTTCACCTTTGCAGCCTGATGATATTTGGCATTCTTTACATAACCTTCGGCAGGGAAGGAAAGCTTAAGCAAACGCTAATTGATTTTATAGCGGTTGCAGGAGTGCTGGGCAGTATCTGCGCAATTCTTATACCCACTAACGGTACGGATTTCGCAAGTATTTTCTCATATCAGTGCTTTGTATATCACGCAGGTCTTCTTTGGTTCGCTATATACCTTATAGCCTCGGGGAATGCTCATCTCGGACTTAAGACCTTTGGCAGAAATATGGTCGTGCTCATCGCCCTCGTGCTCGCTATGCTTTATGTAAACAGCGTTCTTTCCGTATACGGCACGAACTTTATGTATCTTGTCCGACCGCCCATGAAGAATTTACCGATTCTAAATCTTGACAGAGGCTGGTACGTTTACTTTTTGAGTCTTATGGGAGTCGGAGTGGCACTGATATCTCTGTTCCATTTGCCGTTTATCATAGGTGAGCTTAAAAGCAGAAAGGGTAACAAGAAATGAAAGAAAAAAAAGGAAACGATGTTAAGCTGTATAACGTACTTTTTCCATTTTGGATGCTGATGCTTTTCCCGATTCTTTGGATAATCATTTTGCCCGGAAATTTTATAATAGACAGCCTTGTTCTTCTTATTCTTATGAAGGCTCTCGGGACAGAGAATAAAAAAGGATTCTATAAGAAGCATATTATTAAAATTTTTTGTTTCGGTATGCTTTCGGATATGATCGGGGCAGGGTATATGCTTCTTATGATGCTTGGCTTCGAGCTCGGAAGAATGGGTGATGAGCTTTATCTGACTGGTCCGGCGCTTGTAATTTCTGCGTTGTTGATCTTTGTTTTCAACTACTTTATAACGTTCAAAGGATCAGACTTGAAAACAAGACGCATCGCCTCGCTTACCTTTGCCATAGCAACTGCACCGTATACCTTCCTTGTACCGTCAAGTTGGCTTTACGGATGATTTTTGAAGAATTTTGTCAAAACCCCTTGCAAAATGTAAATTCTTGTGGTATAATAGGGCGTATAATTTAATAATCTGTATGAAGCATTCGGGAAATTGTGTTTTCACAGCCGAAGGAGTAACGCTCTCAGGTGTCCGAAAGGATGGGGACCGAATGCCGACAGAGCTTTGGAGACACCCATTAAATTGGGGGCCGAAGGTGCAAGCGTAAAACACGCCAAACTC